>JAQXDJ010000072.1 GCA_029251425.1 Vicingaceae bacterium | reverse complement strand
CTATACTAAAGAATAATAAAAAATTATTCAGTTTTATCGGATTAAGTTATTTCGATAAAATGGTGATTTTTTTGTTGCCATTAATTGTTTTGTCTTTATTTAAAGATAAATCAGTTTATGTGAATATTGAGTATATATATTCTTTAGTAGTTGTTATTGTCCCTTTTTTAGATCTAGGTCTTTCAGGTTATTTCTTTTATGCTTATCGAAATACAGATAGTTTTAGAAAGGTAATAGCTGATGTAATAAAGCTATTTCATATTATTTATTTAAGTGTATTTTTTTTAGGACTGTTTTTAATTTTGATTCATTATTTTGTTTTTCCATTCGAAAAATACATAATTTATGTTGTTTCCCGATCAATTTTTATTCTAACATTTACCTTTCTAACATCTTATTATAGGTTGGTTAATAAACCTCAGAAAGCTTTGTTTGTTACCCTTTCTGCAAATTTTATTTCTCTATCATTTTTGCTTGTCTTCTTCTTTTTAGGGCTAGAATTTAACTTATGGTTTATTTTTATTGGTCAAATTATTTTTTGTGTATTCTACTTTTTTAAAGTACTTGTTAGAGTTTTGAGTAATTGGGTTAAAACCTATAAACCATTTTCTAAATTAGGGTTAATTAAGAAGTCAATATTGTTTTCATGGCCAAATATTATACAGGTTTTTATACTTATGTATATTGCAAATTATGGGAAGATAAATGCGATAGAAAATATGAGTGTAGATAATGGGGTGTTATTATCATTATCTCAACGATTTAGTATGCTTATTCAATTAACCCATAGTGCTATTTTAGGCTTTTTAATGAAAGATATTTTTGTGAAGGGAGATGTCTTGTCCATCAAAAAAAGTATTCTATTCAAGTATTTAGCTTTATTGTTTTCGGCAGTTATAGCTGTTGCTATAGTTGTAGTTGGGTACTTCTATATATTTGGTAATAGTTATGAGGTTGGATTTTTATTGTTAAATATTAGTTTGATTGTAGGATACACTTTTCTTTGGTGTGTATACTCTTATTTTGAAGTATACTATAGCAGAGAGAATAAAAATACGATCAAAATGTACTTGGCTATTATTAACGGAATCATCTTTATAACTATATTTAATCTATTGCCATACGACTATATAGTAAGGATAACTTTAGCAATGTTTGTAAGCACATTAATTACACTGCTAATAAGTATTATAATTCTTAAAAAAAGGAAGTATAAATTGGTCTGAAAAATGAGTAAGTTAAAAAAGATATTAAATAAAAGACTTCGAAAATTCTATTTGCAAAGGCGTGTTTACAAAAATGTGAATAGGGAAAGAATTGCAAAAAGACAGGCTAACAAAATTGGTAAAACTGAATTTTCTGGAGCTTCAATTTTAGAGAAATTACCAAACCTTGATGAAGTAAATAATTTAGGATATACTAAGTTAGGTGTGCTTCTTAATAATGAAAAGGTAGAAAAATTAGTTAATGAATTGAATAAGTTAGAATGTTTTGATCCATATAGATCGGAATTGAAACGTTTTAAAGTCAGTGAAGTTTCTCCTTTAACGCAGGTTGCTAATTATAAGAGAGAAGATTTAGTAGGGATTAAAGAAGTTGTAGAGATTGCAAATGACCCTAAAGTTTTAGCTTTTGCTCAAGAGTTTTTAGGTTCAATACCAACTATAAGTAATATTAATGCATGGTGGTCGTTTGGAGAAAAAGAAGCTGCAGAACAGGCTCAATTTTTCCATAGAGATGTAGATGATTATAAGTTTATAAAACTGTTTTTCTATTTGACAGATGTTGAAATGGAAAATGGGCCACATGTTTATGTTGAGTCTTCATCTAAAGATGATCAATTCACAAAGATTAGACGTTTTTCTGATGCTGAGATTGAAGAAACTTATGGTAAGGATAAGATAAAGTATTTTACAGGAAAAAAAGGAGAAGCCTTTTTTGTTGATACATATGGTATTCATAAAGGCTTACTGCCAAAAAAAGGTAAACGATTAATTTTACAAGTTCAATATTCGATTAATGAAGTTGGCGTTGAGAGTTATATCCCACAAAAAATTGAAGGGAATTACAACAAATACGTAAACCGATTATTAATAAAATAAGATGGCAATATACAATGCTCCAATAATAAAATATTTTTTTGGAATTTTATTTTTCTTTGTAAAGCTATGTATGAAAATACGCTCTTCACTAGCTCCTGTAGTTGGTGCAATCCGTTTCAGAGCATTAATTAAAAATGCAGGGAGTGGTTGCTCTTGTCCTTATACTGTAGAAATAAAGTATCCAGAAAATATAAGTATAGGAAACTCTACCAGAATTGGACCTCATTCTACACTTGGTGGATATGGTGGAATAAAAATTGGATCGAATGTAGTTGTTTCTAAAAATGTATTGATAGAGTCAGCCGGTTTAGAGTTTAAAAACAAAAATGTTCCATACAAGCATAAAGCAATGCCAATAGTTATTGAAGATGAGGTTTGGATTGGAGCAAATGCGATAATTTTGGGAGGAGTAACAATTGGTAAAGGAAGTATTGTTGGTGCAGGAGCTGTTGTGTCAAAATCTTTACCTGAAAAATCTATTGTAGTTCAATCGCCAACCAGAATATTGTCGAAATAAATTAAGAGAAAATGAAAAATATCGTATCATTTTTAATATCAATTACCCCTTTTAATGTGCTTAGGATTTTTCTATACAATATTCTTCTTAGTTATAAAATAGATTATAAAAGTAAGATTGGTTGTTTCAATGTCATTAATAGTAAAAATGTAAAAATTTCTAACGCTACTATTGGTCGATTCAACTATATTAAAGCTGATCATATTGAGATGGATGCATCATCAAGCATTAATAAATTTAATAGAGTGAAAAATTTACATACTCTTAGATTAGGGGAAAGATCGCGAATTTTTGATCGAAATTTTATTGCTGGTTCTCCGGAGGAAGTTGGAGTTGAAGGGTTCGATTTTAAAGAACAGAATGTGGTTTTAGGTAAAGATACTGCGGTAAATAGAGGTAACTTTTTTGATGTAGTACGATCTATTATTATTGGTGACAATGTTGTTTTTGGAGGGTTTGGAGCTGAAATTTGGACGCATGGTTTTGAGACAGATAGAACAATGTTGGTTGGAGCAGTTGAATTTGGTAATGATATATTTATTGGTTCTAAATGTATCTTTACTAAAAGTGTTAAAGTTGTAGATGGTGCTACAGTTGGACCTGGCTCTGTAGTATATAAGTCAATTACTGAAAAAGGGGTTTATTCTACACATAATATTTATAAAGTAAAATGAGTAAAAAGAACCTATGCTTTGTAGCAAATTATGAAAAAACACTGCTTTTTGCAAAAGTTGCAGATAAGCTTACTGATGCAAATATTTTTTGGATTACTGTTAACCGAACGCTGTATCAAAACTTAGCAGAACGATACCCTGAAAAAACAATTTTACTGATTGATAAAGATTTTGTTTTAGCGAACAAGAAAGGCAATTTTGATACGTCACCATATAAATTGAATGAAATGTGGTATGGGGATAGAGTTTTAAAAAATGAGAGCTGGGGACAAACATACCTTTCTAATCTGAGTGGGATTTATTATGATTTTATTTCCAAGAATAATATTGATTTCATTTTTGGAGAACAAACCTGGGCACATGAATTACTTGCGCACCGTGTAAGTAGTTTGAATAGTGAGTTAGGCTGTCAGTTTTTGTCGCCACATACTGTTCGTATGCCTAGTGGGAAATTTGCTTTTTTTAAGGATGAATTTCAATCGACTATTCAAATTTATAGAGGTGAAGGTTTTGAATATGAACAACACCAGCTTTTAAAAGCTAAAAAGCCAGAGTATTTAGCACTTAATAATACCATCTTAGATAAAAAGTCTAAGCTTTCTTATTTTGTAAAAAAAGGAAAATATTTTTTTAGTGAGCGTATTAAAGAAGCGCACGACCCAACAAAACCAGATAGCTTATATAGAGCTTTTAAAGGGTTCTTTTCTTATTACATCAATAAGAAAAAATACCACGCTTTTGTAAAAGAGTTAACGGTAACAGATGTTGCAGATAAAGATTTTGTTCTTTTTACTTTGCATAAACAACCTGAAGCATCTATTGATAATACAGGGAGGTATTATGAAAATCAGATAGAAATCATCAAAAACATTTGGAGAATATTACCTGAAAACACACTTCTTTTAGTAAAAGAACATTCTAATGCAATAGGTGATCGAAAATTAGATTTTTATAAAAAAATAAGTGCTTTTAACCAAGTTAAATTCATCGACTATAAATCAGATTCTTACCAATTAGTAAAAAAGGCAAAAGCAGTTTTTACAATTTCTGGAACTGTTGCTTATGAAGCTGCTTTAATGGATACACCAACATTTACATTTATTCCAATATTTTTTAATGGTTTATCTTTGTGTAAGCACATTAATTATGATGAATTGCGTAAGCCTGAGACATCATTAAAAACGTTGATTAATTCTGTTGAATATTCTGAGACAACTGACCAGAACTATACGAATTGGATTCATGGAAATAGTTTTGAAGGAATAATAAGTGATTATAATTCTAATCCAGCATGTATGGAAGATGCTAATATTGAAAAATTAGTTAAGGCAGTAAATACCATTACTTCAGTATAATGAAATGGAGATTGAATATTGCTGCTATAGTAATTATCATCTTTATTTTTTTTAATGAGGTTGGCTTACCTCATGGACTTCAGTATACGGCAATATTCGCACCTTTCTTTTTTATTAAATTTGGTTTAAAGTATCGCGCTGCTTTTATAGGGTTTTTAATACTTAGTTTATTTTATGCATTTACTCACCTCTTCAATGACCAGATGGTTTGGTTTTATTACGGAAGGTCCTATGTGCTTCATTGTCTTGTTTTTACTCAAGTTGTAGCATTTTATCACATCGTCAATTATAAAAATCATGTGTTAAAACAGGCTTTTGATATAGGAGTTTATGTTAATCTCATCTTACTAATTATTGGTGTGGCATTTCTTTTTGCAGGAAATAAAGATTTAATGTTTGAGGTATCAAAGGTTTCGGCTTCTGTTGGGGTTATTCCAAGGTTCAGAATTTTTACGCCAGAGCCTTCATATTATTCAATGTTATTTACAATCCCATTATTTTTTTATTTGACACAATCAATAAGTAGAGATAAGAGAGTTGATTTTTTGAGAATATCTATTATCGTTTTGTCTTTAATTATCTCTTTCTCTTTTGGAACATTAAGTGTGATTTTTATAAGTATGTTCATTGTCTATTTTTTGAGAGCAAAAAACATTCTTGACCAAAATAGTAGATTCCTAATATTATTAACCATTGGGTTGGTTTCAGTTTTATTTGTTGGAGCATTTATAATAACACCTAATAATCCTGTTTTCATCCGATTAGGAGATATTATTGCTGGTAATGATAATTCTGGAAATGGTAGAATTTTCGATCCTTGGATACTAACTATGAGGATGCTCGCTAAGAACCAAGATTATATATTTGGAATTGGATGGGGACAAATTAGGATAATTGGAGACAGTATTATTCGAGATTTTTATCAATACACTCACGATCCAGCTACAAAGTTTGGATTGCCTAATATTTTAACTGAAATTACAACCATGTTTGGGTTTTTTGGATTGACTTTGGTTTTACTGTTTCAGGTGATTATGTTTAGAGTAACTAAGGTTTACCGCTCTAATTTTCGGTCTTTAATTTTTTGGTTTATATTCATTTATCAATTTACAGGTAGTTATAGTTCTAGTGTTATGTATTATTGTTATTGGGTTTTGGCATTTTCTCCAAGATTTGATAAACAACTAAAAATAGCTTTGTCACCAATAATAACGTCTAACAAAAAAGAAGTTGAATGAAAATATTAATAGACGCACATATATTTGATGATAAATTTCAAGGAACTCGAACCTACTTGAAAGGGTTATATGAAGCTTTAATTCCTGTTGCTAAGGATTGGGAATTCTTTTTTGTTGCCAATGATGTTGAAAATTTAGAAAAAGAATTTGGAAAGCATTCAAATGTTCATTATATACAATATAAATCATCAAATAAATATTATAGGTTACTTGTTGATCTACCAAAAATTATAAAAGCAAATAAAATTGATTTTGCACATTATCAATATATTTCTCCATTCATTAAAAACTGTAAAACAATAATTACTACCCACGATATATTGTTTAAAGAAAATCGATTTAAAAAATATTTTCCTTTAAAATATAGGTTGATTAATGGCTTTCTTTTTAAGATTTCGGCAAAAAAAGCTGATGTACTTTTAACTGTTTCGGAGTATTCTAAAGAAAAGATATCACAATTTTATAATTTACCTTTAAAAGAGATTTATGTAACGCCAAATGCTGTTTCAGATGATTTTGTGTGTAACAATAAAGGTTCAATTTTAAAGAGATATAAATTAGGAAAGTACATTCTTTATGTTAGTAGAGTAGAACCTCGAAAAAATCATATAGCATTATTGAAAGCTTATACAGAACTCAAACTGTGGGAGCAAGGATATAAATTGGTTTTTATTGGTGTTGAAGATATAGTTTCAGAAGAATTAGAAAACTACAAGCAAAAATTTCAGAAAGAGTTTACCGAAAACGTTTTATGGTTAGAAGGAATTCCTTATGATGAATTGAAATGTTTTTATCAAGATTGTGAGTTGTTTGTGTTCCCTTCTTTTGCTGAAGGGTTTGGTATTCCACCATTAGAAGCATTAGCAATGAATAAAAAAGTGTTGTGTTCGAATGCAACCGCAATGCAGGATTTTAACTTCCCTGAATCTCTATCGTTTTCGCCAAAAAATATTGAGGAATTAACGGAGAAGTTAAGTGATATTTTAACTAAAAATATTGATTGTTCTGTGCTTAATACAGAATTAAATAGTCGATACAATTGGAATAACATTGCTAATAATTTTTATCAATTGATTAATGCAAATAATGAATAATCTGCAAAAGAAAATATTGTTCATATTTGTTTTAATCGGATTTTTTTCCTTTTCGATTGGGTATATGTATTCTAAGTTTGTTTGGAAAGAAGATAAGGTTGAGAAAGTAATTTTAAGAATGGATAAGTCTTACGAAGAAGCTTCTCCGATTCTTTATGTAATGAAAAATAATGGTGTAGGTTTTGATTTTTCAATTCCATATTATGCTAAAATTTCACCTGAATCGAATGATATAGTTTTCGAGCTGGAAGATGCAACAGAACCAAGAAAAATTAGGTTGTATTTTGAAAAAGAGATTGAAAAAATAAAGGTTGAAAACATTATTTTAGAGAATAAAGGCAATCAGTTTAATGTTGAACTGAACACTTTAATGAGTCGAGATAACTTGCATATTTTAACAAGTGAAACAGGAGTACTTGAAATAGCTGTAAATACTCCAAATGGTTATTTAGAAACCCCTCAACATTATCTGTACGATACAGATGTAGAGTTTTTATCATTTGCTAGTTTGAGTGTTTTTATAGTGCTAATTATACTGTTTTTTCTTTTCAATAGTTTTGTTAATTTACAGGAAATCAAGTTTTTAAGCCTTCCTGAGTTAAGTGTTATATTATTTATATGCTCTATTTTCCTTCCTCATCCAGTTTTTAATATATCACTTATTTTATCATTGTTGTTGGTTATCAAAAACTTTAATTTAAGACAGTTTATAGCTGAAAAATTTAATCTCGTTTTTATAGCTTGCTTTTTTGTATTGCTGTTAAATAATTTGTTTATTTCAGAGCAAAGTTATCTTAATTTAAAACCTACAGAAACGTATTTGCCGTTGTTAGTTTTGCCAATATATATATCTTGTATAAGAAAATCTAAGGCACTTGTTTACTTTCCTGTTTCGGCTATTTTTCTTGGAGTAATAATGTTCTTAACCTCTATAGTGGATGCAGTCGTTTTTAAGAATATTAGCTATTTTTCTTTTGATGAGTTTGCTAAATTTACTCATCCTGTTTACTATTCTTATCTAGCTTCTTTTTCGATTTTTTATATTTCCCTTTATTCTAAACTAGAAAAGAAGTACAAATATATAATGCAAGGTGTTCTGTTCTTTTTTTTAATTCTCGCAGGTTCAAAGTTGGTGATAACTTTAACATTTATAATATACGTTAGTTTAGTGGTTAAAAACTTGAAAGCTGCTTCTGTTATGGTTATTGGTTTAGCGGCTATGGCTTTCTTTCCTCCAGTGCAAAAAAGGTTTAATGAAATTTTAAATATAGATGACTTAAGTGTAATCAAAGAGCAGGTAATAGTCGATAATAATGATCCGAGGGTAAATGGACTAACTTTACGTTTATTGCTTTGGCAAGAGAGTATTAATGTTATCGAAACGATACCTGAATTTGTTTTTGGTAAAGGAGTCGGAAAAGCAACGGATGATTTATTGAAATTGAATTTGGTAAAACGAGGATTGGGTAAGTATCAGCGCTTTTCAACACACAATCAATTCATTAATATATTTATGAGAGCTGGATTAATAGGGGTTTTGGCATTGTTGATGATAGTTGTTTTTGGGTTTTATAAAGCCATAAAAAATAAGAACAAAATGCTGCTTATTATGGTAATTATGTTCACGTTTGCAATGTTAACAGAATCTGTTTTTCAGCGTGTTTTAGGGATTTATTTTTTCACAACTGTCTTATTGTTTTTGGTAAAGCCAAGTTTTATAGATGGAAGAGGTCAAGAAGATAAAGAGATAGATATTTTATAATGAGAAACTGGAAAGTGAAATATATAAATAAGCAAGCTTTATGAAAATAGCAATAATTGGAACGAGGGGTATTCCCAATCATTATGGAGGGTTTGAGCAATTTGCGGAATATTTATCTTTAGGCTTAGTTAATAGAGGACACGAAGTGTGGGTTTATAACTCACATCTTCATCCTTATCAAGAAAACATTTGGAAAGGTGTTAATATCGTTCATTGTAAGGATATGGAAGATAAGATGGGGACAGCTGGTCAGTTTATTTATGACTTAAATTGTATCCTCGATTCAAGAAAAAAAAATTTTGACATTCTGTTGCAACTGGGATATACGAGTAGCTCAATATGGGGAAGTTTATTACCTAAAAAACCTATTGTTATTACTAATATGGATGGGTTAGAGTGGATGAGGAGTAAGTTTTCAAAAAAGGTTCAATATTTTTTAAAGAAAGCAGAAAAATGGGCGATAAATACTAGTAATCATTTGGTGTCAGATTCTGTAGGGATTCAACAGCATTTAAAAACAAATTTTAATGTTGAATCTACCTATATTCCTTATGGAGCTCATGTTTTTAATGCTCCAAATAAAACAGTTTTAAATGATTATAATATCCAAGAGCATAAATATCACATGTTAATTGCTCGAATGGAACCCGAAAATAATATTGAAACGATATTAGATGGTTATCATCAAAGCGGAAGTGAAGAACCTTTTTTGGTTGTGGGTAAAACAACAAATGAGTTCGGTAAATACTTAGTCAGTAAATTTCAACACAATAAGAATATTCAGTTTTTGGGAGGTATTTATGATATTGAGATCTTAAATAATTTAAGATTTTATGCTAATTTATATTTTCACGGACACTCAGTTGGAGGTACCAATCCTTCTCTTTTGGAGGCAATGTCTTCAGGAGCTTTAATTGCTGCTCACAATAATGTGTTTAATAGAAGTATATTAGAAACAGAAGCTTTTTACTTTATTAATAGTAAAGAAGCTAGCCAATTATTTTTAGAGGATAAAAATCAATTTCGGAATGAATATGTTTCTAAAAATCTTGAAAAGATAGAAACACTTTATACTTGGGATAAAATTATTGACGACTACGAGAACTTATTTGTTAAATTAGCAAAATAATAAGATTAACTTAGTGTTACGGTGGATAAAAATCACAAATATTTTTTGGGACTATATTATCGATTTATCGATTTAATAACTCTTAATGTTGCATTTTTTATAGCTGAATTCTTACGGTTTAGAGAAGTTGAGGAGCACAGTTTTTTAGAAAGCAAATATCTAACCTTACTTATTGTTATTAACCTGTCTTGGGTAGTGTTATCACATTCTCAAAAAATTTATAGTACATATTTATTTGCAAGTAGAAGAAGGTATTTTCTTCGAGTTTTGTTGGTTGTTCTGCTCCAGTTATTAATAACAATTGGACTTAATGGGTTAATCAAAACATTTTATTCGAGATTATTTTTATTATACACTTTTATTGGATTTGCAGTTTTAATGACTGTTGGACGATTATTAACCAATCTTGTTTATAAAGCTTACATCGCTAAACGGATAAAAAAGAATCTTGTAGTAATTGTTGGTAAAGGCTTTTCAATTTCAGATGTAAAATCTTCACTATTAGAAAGTATTATTGATGATGATTATCAGCAAATAGAAGAGATATCGGATACTCAAAATTTAATTAAAAAATTAGAAGAGTTGAGAAGTTCAACACCAATTACTGAACTTTACATTAAGATATCATTAATTGACGAATCTTTGATGGAAGACTTGTCAAACTATTGTGATAACAACTTTATTAGGTTAAGGTTAGTTTTAGACTGGCAAAGAGTTAGTTCCAAAGTTATTGAAGCTAGAAATATTAGCCATACAACAGTTTTAAATATACCTTTAACACCTTTGGATGATCCTTATAATACACTCTTAAAAAGGTCTTTTGATGTATTGTTTTCATCGTTTATTATGATAGCAGTTTTGAGTTGGTTATTTCCAATACTAGCAATCATAATTAAGTTTACATCAAAGGGTCCAGTGTTTTTTAAACAAAAAAGAACTGGGTTAGGTAATAAAGAATTTAATTGCTGGAAATTTAGAAGTATGACTGTAAATAAGGATTCAGATAAAGTTCAGGCAACAAAAGGGGATAAAAGAATTACTAAAGTTGGGCATTTTCTTAGAAGGTCGAGTTTAGATGAATTCCCTCAATTTATAAATGTATTTTTAGGAGATATGAGTGTTGTTGGACCTCGTCCACACATGCTTAAACATACTGAAGAATATAGCCAACTTATCGGCAACTTTATGAATAGACATGCAATAAAACCAGGAATTACAGGGTTAGCTCAAGTTAAAGGCTATCGTGGAGAAATTGACGATTCTTATTTACTGACAAATAGGGTTAGGCTTGACCGTTTTTATGTAAACAACTGGTCTTTATATTTAGATATGAAAATAGTATTCTATACTATGTTTGGGATGTTTAAAGATCATAAATAACTTCTTCTTATTTAATACATTTGCAAGATAAAATAAAAAATATGGAAACAATAGAAATAAAAGATATAGCATTAAAACAAAAGCACATTGATTTAGGTGCTAAGATGGTTGAATTTGCTGGTTTTAATATGCCTTTGCAATATACTGGTTTAACAGATGAGCATTTAAATGTTAGAGATAATGTTGGTGTTTTTGATGTTTCACACATGGGAGAATTTATGGTGACAGGAGAAGGTGCTTTGGATTTAATTCAGAGAATAACTTCTAACGATGCTTCAAAATTATCTGTTGGAAAAGTGCAATACTCTTGTTTTCCAAACAATGAAGGTGGAATTGTAGATGATTTATTAGTTTACATGTTAGGTGAAGAGGAATATATGCTAGTTGTAAATGGAGCTAATTTAGATAAGGATTGGGCGTGGGTAAATAAGCATAACACTTCAAATGTTTCTATAGTTGATAAATCGAGTAATATTTCATTGCTAGCTGTACAAGGGCCAAATGCACAAAAAATGTTGCAGCCATTAACTAATATGGATTTAGATATGGTTTACTATACTGTACAAAGAGGTGTGTTTGCTGGAGTTGATAATGTAATCATTTCATCTACAGGTTATACTGGAGCTGGAGGTTTTGAAGTGTATTTTGAAAACAAAGATGCTGAAGCAGTATGGAACGCTATTCAAGAAGCTGGAAAAGCAGTTGATATGAAAATGGCAGGATTAGCCGCAAGAGATACATTGCGGTTAGAGATGGGTTTCTGTTTGTATGGAAATGATATAAATGATACAACTTCACCGTTAGAAGCAGGATTAGGTTGGATTACAAAATTTACTAAGGATTTTGTAAATTCTGATAATTTAAAAGCTCAAAAAGAAGCAGGTGTAACTAAAAAACTAGTTGGATTTGAATTGTTGGAAAGAGGTATTCCTCGTCATGATTACGAAATTGTTGATGCTGATGGAAATAATATTGGAATTGTAACGTCAGGAACAATGGCACCTTCTTTAGGAAAAGCTATTGGGATGGGCTATGTTACAAAAGAAAACTCAAAAGTTGATTCTGAAATATACATTGCAATTAGAAATAAAAGAATTAAAGCACAGGTGGTAAAAATGCCATTTTATAAAGGATAGGATATGAGTGAAGAATCTTCAGGAAATACAAAAAAAGTTGAGGTAGTTCTATCTCCAGCACTTTTTCCAGCATATTTTGAAAGTACAGATTGTACAGTTGTAGTTATAGATGTTTTTAGAGCAACTTCTGCAATTTGTGCCGCTTTCGAAAGTGGTATAAAAGGACTAATTCCTGTGGCTAATTTAGAAGAGGCTATCAAATATAAATCAGAAGGATATAAAGTTGGTGCTGAGCGAAACGCTGAAGTTGTAGATGGGTTTGATTTTGGAAACTCACCATTAGGATTTAAAGATGGTAAATTTAAAGGGGAAACAATTGTTTTAACAACTACAAATGGAACTAAAGCAGTTGATGTTGCTAAATCTGCTGCTAATGTTGTTATTGGATCATTTGCTAATTTAACTGCGGTTTGCGAATATATAGAGAAAGCTGATAAAGACGTTTTACTTTTTTGTGCAGGCTGGAAAGATCGTTTCAATTTAGAAGATACTTTGTTTGCTGGAGCTGTAGCTCAAAAAATAACTCAAAATTTAAGATTTCAAAATATTTCAGATTCTACAATTGCAGCAATGAATATGTATGATGCTGCGAAAGATGATATGTATGGGTTCTTAGGAAATTCATCTCATAGAAAAAGATTGAGCCGTTTAAATATGGAAGAGGATGTTATTTATTGCTTATCTTTAGATCAAACAGATATTGTTCCGGTATTGGAAGGAGATATTATAGTAAGTAATAAATCATAATTTGAAATTTATATCTAAATATATTTTAAGCTTAGTACTTATCGTTTTTGCTGTATCTTTTTTTCAAGAAACAGCTACATCTTGGGGTTTTTTCGGTCATAAAAAAATAAACCGAATGGCAGTTTTTACTTTGCCACCTGAAATGATAAAGTTCTATAAGAAGAACATTGAATACATAACAGAGCATGCTGTAGATCCAGATAAAAGAAGGTACGCTGTAGAAGGAGAAGCTCCGAGACATTACATAGATATTGATCATTATGTACATTCAGGTGAAGATCCTTTTAAAGTAGTTCCAAAAAAATGGTATGATGCAGTAGATAAGTTTACTGAGGATACTTTAGAGGCTTATGGCATTGTGCCTTGGCATGTAAATAGAATGGTTATCCGCTTAACTAAGGCATTTGAAGCCAAAGATGTAGATCGAATTTTAAGTGTTTCTGCAGATTTAGGACACTATATTGGAGATTCTCATGTGCCATTGCATACAACAGAAAACTATAATGGACAGTTAACAGGTCAGAGAGGAATTCACGGTTTTTGGGAATCTCGTTTACCAGAACTGAAAGCAAAAGACTATGACTTTTTTGTGGGAAGAGCTGAGTATGTAGATAATATATTGGAAGATGAATGGAAAACTGTTAAAGAAAGCTTTGGAGCATTAGATTCTGTATTGGATTTTGAACGAAAGTTAAATGGTGAATTTCCATCAGATCAAAAATATTCACACGAAAATAGAGGGGCAAGTTTGGTTAAAACATATTCTGAAGAATACTCCTCTGCATATCATGATATGATGAACGGAATGGTTGAGCGAAGATTAACAAGTTCTATAATTACCGTTGGTAGCTATTGGTATACTGCTTGGGTTAATGCTGGGCAGCCAGACTTGAATGAATTACTGGAAAAAGGTCCTTCTAAAAAGTTAGAAAAAGAAAACTTGGAATTAGATAAGAGCTATAGAACCTCTAAAATTAAAGGTAGAGAGCATAGCGATTAATTTTTTAATTAATGTTTAGCGTTTTTCAAAACTCTAAAAACGTGTAAAACTGCTGGAAAAATAGCATCCATACTTTCTTTAGCTCCATTGGTTGATCCTGGTAAACCAATTAGTAACGTTTCTCCTTTTACTCCAACAATACTTCTACTTAACATGGAATAAGGTGTTCTGTCTTGACCGTAACTTCTAATTGCTTCTTCAATTCCTGGAATTTCTCTATCAATTAAAGGTTTTAATGCTTCGGGAGTTACATCTCTGCTTGATAAACCTGTTCCACCAGTAAAGACGACCATATTAGCTCCTTGTTCTGTGTAGGATAAAGCCTTTGCTTGTATTTCGTCAACTTCATCAGGAATAATAATGTAGTCCATTATTTCAACTCCGCTTTCTTCTAATTTCTTAATAATGGCTTTTCCTGCTTTATCTTCTTTTTGTCCAGCAGAAATTGTGTCAGAACAGACAACTACAGCAGCTTTTAAATCAGTTCTAAAGCGATCTTTAAAGTCAGATTTCCCACCTTTTTTTTCTATTAATTTAATGTTGTGAATTTCAATTCCTTTATCAACCGGTTTTAACATGTCATACATGTTTAGTGCAACTACACTTGCTCCGTGCATAGCTTCAACTTCAACGCCAGTTTTGTAAATGGTTTTTACAGTCATGGTAACTGTAATTTCTAATCCATTTATTTGGTAATCAATTCCTGTATATTCAATTGGCATTGGATGACAATCAGCTAAAATGTTAGCTGTTTGCTTTACACCTAGCAATCCAACAGCCTTACTCATGGCAAAAACATCTCCTTTAGGAACAGTTCCATTTTTTATTGCATCTATCGTTTCTTGTTTGCTTACTACTACAACTGCTTGTGCTGTTGCTATTCTGAGTGTGTTTACTTTTGCTGTGATATCTACCATTTCAATTATTTATTAACCTTCCAAACATGTTTGCCATCTTCAAATAATTCTTTGCCAAAAACAGGGACTCTTTCTTTTATTGCTTCGGTTATAAATCGAGTAGCATCAAAAGTCATCTGTCTATGTTTAGATGATGTGAAAACAAATAAACACAATTCTCCTGTTTTAACAATTCCTGTGCTGTGATATATGTGTCCGCACGTTAAATCAAATTTAGAAAAAGCTTCTTCTCTAATTTCATCAAAAACTTTATTAGCCATTTCAGCATAAGCGGAATAATCAATGCCAACAACTTGTTTACCTTCAATTTCATCAGCCCTTACTTGACCTAAAAAAATATCGTGTGCACCAATGTTTGTTTTTACTTGGTGGTGAGCAATTGATTTAGCAATCTTTTCGGGTGTAATTGGTCCTTCCACTAAGGAGTTTTTTATTTTCTTTTCGCTCATTATTTCCAATTTGCTGCCCCTTCTGAGAGGTCAATTAAATTTGTAAAGTTGTATTCTCGCTCTAATGCTTCAATTGCAAACTTGCTCCTCACACCATGCTGACAAATAACTACAACATCTTTTGATTTAGATATTTTAGGAATACCATTTTGTAATTCGTCTAACGGAATTACCACTACATTTTCTTTATTAATTCTAGGTAGTTCCCAGTCTGCTCTTACGTCAATTACTTGAAAATCTTTCGACTCTTCATACCATTTTTTTAAGTCCTCTATTGATATTTCTTTCATTTTTTCTTGTTTTAATAGACCGCAAAAAAAGTCATAATCCATTGTTTCAAAACTAAAATTATCACTTTTTATTTTTTCTATTTCTTCTTCAGATCTGGGCACATTTAATGTTAAAGATGAATTGTCTAAAGCATTGTATGTGAGCAATTTTCCAGAAAGAGGATTTCCTATTTCTAAAATCAGTTTTAAAACTTCGTTAGCTTGTTGGGTACCTATTAAGCCTGGTAAAACTCCAATAACACCAATGTCAGAACAATTGGGTACGCTTCCTGCTTTTGGAGGTTCAGGAAACAAACACCTATAACTTGGTCCATTGTTATGATTGAAAACAGTTACTTGTCCTTCAAATTTATAAATAGCACCATATGCTAGTGGTTTGTTGGTAATGACACTTGCATCATTAATTAAGTAACGAGTAGAAAAATTATCGGTTCCATCAACTATAACATCATAATTATTAAAAAGTGATAAGGCATTTTTTGTTGTTAACTTATCGGTGTAAACGTTAAAATTTACGTTAGGATTTAATTGAATTAAGCGCTTTTTTGCAGCAGTGGCTTTATTAGTTCCGATATCATTTACAGTAAACAAAATCTGACGTTGTAAATTGGTTTCATCAACTGTATCAAAATCAATAATACCAATAGTTCCAATACCTGCCGCTGTTAAATATTGTAGTGCAGGGCAGCCCAGACCACCAGCGCCAATAATTAACACTTTGGCAGCTTTTAATTTTTCTTGCCCAGATAATCCGACCTCTTTAAGAGAGATGTGTCTGCTGTATCTATTTTTTTCTTGATCTGTTAAATTCATCCTCCTGCAAATGGTGGTAACAAGGCTATTTCTTCATCTCCAGACAATAAATAATCTTCATTAACAATGGTTTGATTTGCCGCTATCTTAAAGTTTATTTTTTCTAGTTTAGGATGTTTATTGATGATATCTTTTTTTAACTCAGCAATTGATGAATAATTAGAATGAACTGATTCTTCAGTTTTCCCAGAACCTTCAGCAGTCATTCCAAAATATTTAATTGTTAAGGTCACTTGGTGTATTTATATTTTTAAAAACATGTGCGTCAAATCGATTTGCATCAACAATATTCAAATTTAAGTTTTTGAACGCATCGATTAATTTTAATTGACTTTTTTCTATGGAAAGCGCAAAATTCGTTTCGCAAGATTTAGAAAACACGCCAATTAATTGATGTGTTTGATTTTCTTTTTCTGGAATTGTAATTTGATGATTTTGATGTGATGAAAGTAGAAATGAAATTAATTCAGAACTAATATGGGGGGTGTCACAACTTAAAATAATATTTGTTTCAGATTGAGAATAATATAAACTTGTATAAATTCCTGCTAAAGGCCCTTTGTCTTTAATTAAATCTGAATAGACGGGATAGCCAAATTGTTTATATTCAGGATTGTTCGAAATAATTATAATTTCATCTACAATTGTTTTTAGAACTTCAATAACGTATTGAATCATTGGTTTTTCATTCAGCATCATCAAGCCTTTATCTTGATTCATTCGAGAACTTTTCCCTCCAGCTAATATGATTCCAGTTTTAGACATCTTCAATTAATTGTACTTCTACAAGTTCATTTTTATTAATTAAAGTTACATCTGGTTTTACATAAACAAAGCAGTTGGCTAAGGCAAAAGATTTTAAAATGTCAGAACCTTGCCCTTCTAATATTGATACAGACTTAAAATTAGTGTGTGCTTTATAAAAAACAGCTCTCCCTTCTTTTTTTATTAATTCTCTATCTATTGGTAAGTTTAATTTAGATAAACCAGCATCTTGTGAACCTTTCATTTTGTCGATTGCAACACGAACATATTGATAAAAACAAGTTAAAGCTGCTCCAGGATTACCTGGTAATGCAAAAATATAGCTAGTATCAGTTTTTCCAAAATACAATGGCTTTCCGGGCTTTTGTTTTACTTTATAAAATTTTTTTTTTACTCCATTAAGTTCTAAAGCTTCTTTTACAAAATCGTAATCTCCAACAGAAATTCCTCCTGATAGAATTAATAACTCATTATTTGCTAGAGCATCTGAAACAGCTTTTTGAGTAGCTGCTTTATTGTCTTCAATCAAAACAATTGTTGGATTGATGTTCATTTTATTTAAAGCTGCGTTTAGCATAAAAGTGTTCGATTCATAAATCTGCCCCACTTCTAATTTCTTTCCAGGCTTAACTAATTCATCCCCAGTAGCAATAATCGTTACTCTTGGAGATTTGTAAACGTTAACTTTTGTAATTCCTAAAGTGGATAAGAAGCCAACTGTTGCTGAATTAATTTTTGTTCCTTTTTCTAAAGCAATACTTCCTTTTTTTATTTGAGAACCTTTAAAACGAATATTTCCTCCTAGTTTTAAGCCCTCATCTTTTATGATTAATTTCCCATCAACAACTTCGGTTAACTCTTGAATTACAACCGTGTCACAAGAGTTGGGAACATTAGATCCTGTAAATATTCTTACAGCTTGGGTAGGTTTAACTTCAACTATTCGAGTATCTCCTGCGGCAATTTCTTCAACTATTGGCAATTGGTTATTAATATTTCCAAAGGAAAAAGCGTAACCATCCATTGCCGATTGGTTAAATGAAGGGACTGAAATCGGTGCTATTATATTCTGAGCTAAATAAAAATCTAAAGCATCATCAACATTAATTTCTACTTGGTTTAGTGGAAATACATTTTGGTTTACAAGGGTTTTTGCTTCTTCTACTGATATCATCCGCCTATACTTATCATTGCTCTATTCTTTGTGTTTTTTTCTTTGTCAAAAAAATCTTCATTAGAAACCATTCCTCCCCTAGATTTCATCTTAGGATAAATAGCTTTTAAAATATGAGGAACAATATCCTCTCCTGCTCTCAGCGGATCTAATAAATTAGCTTCTGTTTCAGAAAATAAACAGTTTTTAATTCTTCCATTTGCAGTTAAGCGTATTCTGTTACAGCTATCACAAAAAGGATTAGAAACCGTACTAATTACTCCAAAAGATCCTTTGTACCCTTTAATTCTATAATTCTTAGTCGTATCATTTTTCTTATCTTCTAATTTAATGATATCGCTTTTAATATAGTGTTTATTAACTTTTTCTAAAATAGCATTTAAACTTACTACTTTAGAAGTATCCCATTTATTACCATCAAATGGCATAAACTCTATAAAACGAAAAGACACATTTTTATCTTTGGTAAACTCTATAAAATCAATAATTTCATTATCGTTAGTACCTTTTATTAAAACTGCATTAATTTTGACATTAAAACCAGCTAAAATACATTGGTAGATGTTACTCATTACTCTATCGTAATAATCTCTACGAGTCATTAACTCAAACTTCTCTTTATCAAGAGTGTCTAAACTAATGTTGATGTCTTTAATGCCACACTCTTTAAATAAATCAATGTATTTATCCAATAATATTCCGTTGGTAGTTATTCCTAATGATATTGGTAGAGCGCTAAGCTCTCTGATTATTTTCTCAATGTTTTTTTTGATTAAAGGTTCACCACCGGTTAATCTAATTTTGTTTACACCCAAAGAAACAAACTCTTTTGCTAAAACAATAATTTCTTCGTGTGTTAATACATTTTCTTTTTCGGAGAGCTTAATGCCTTCTTCTGGCATGCAGTAAAAACATCTTAAATTACAACGCTCAGTTAACGAAATTCTAAGGTAATTGTGTGTTCTACCAAATTGGTCAGTTATGTTTTTGGGAATGTTTGATTTTGGCTGCAAACTTTTCTCTTAATTAAATTGTAGCTATTATTATGTTACCAAAGTTAATAAAAGAAGTGTTTGTTTGTTGTGAAGAATAATAGAACTTAAGTTAGATAAGGTGAAGCAAATATCCAAGAATAGCGCCTCCAGTAATCACCCACATTACGCTTACTTTTTTAAATCCAAATGTTATAATAGTACTTATTAAAGCGATAATTATTGCTCTCCAATCTGTTATTGTTTCAATACTCATTATATAAAGTACTCCAGCCATAATTGCCACTGCAGCTACATTTACAGAATCTAAAAAATAACTTAAGAATTTTGATTTTCTCATTTTAGGAATAAGTGGATTAAGCAGTAGTACAAAAAGAAATGAAGGTAGAAAAATTCCTGCTGAAGCAGCTATTGCACCCCAAAACCCTGTAAGCTGGTATCCAATAAATGTAGCAGTAGATAATACTGGTCCAGGAGTAAACTGACCAACAGCAATTGCATCGAGTAAAGCTTGCCTTGTCATTAATCCAGTTTCAACTAGTTCAGCGTCAAGGTAAGCAAAAAGGACATAACCACTTCCGTATAAAATTGCTCCAACCTTTAAGAAAGTTAAAAACACTTTTAAACTTGTTAGTTTAACAATTACATTGGTAGGTACTTGAAGTAAGAAAAAAGGAATAATAGATTTTGTTTTGTTTGTTATTTTACTTTTAAAGTAGAATATAATTGCACCGACTATACCTGCGCCTAATAATGCTAATACTTCGTTGACACCAAAAATACTTAAACCTAAAACTGCAGCACCGAGTATGCCGAGTTCCCAACTTTTTAGTGCTTTTTTACCTAGTTTTATAACAGCAGAAGCAATTATTGCTAATACTGCAGGTTTAATTCCAAATACAAAAGGAGCTATTTCGGGAAGTTGTCCGTATTCTACATATAAAAAACCTAATAATCCTGTAATAATTATTGCAGGAAATATAAATGCTATACCAGCAACAAATAAACCTTTAGAACCCGCTCTTTCGTGTCCGCAATGCATTGTCATTTCAGTGGAGTTTGGTCCTGGAATAAGATTGGTTGCACCAATTAAATCAAGATAGTGTTCTCTTTTCATCCACTTTCTTTTATTTACAACCTCTTCTTCCATCATTGCAATGTGTGCTGCAGGTCCACCAAAAGCAAAGCATCCAAGTTTAAAAAAAACTTTTCCAACTTCAAGTAATTTGTTTTCTTCTTTCATAATTAAAGATCTATTCTTTAAAAGGTAAAATTAAAAATATATTGGGCATAAAAAAACCACTTCAATTTGAAGTGGTTTTTTTGTGCAGCCCGTAGGGGAATCGAACCCCTGTTTCCTGGATGAAAACCAGACGTCCTAACCCCTAGACGAACGGGCCAAAATGAAATGTTTTTCATTTAAGGTTTGCAAATGTACCTATATTTTAGAATCTACCAAACAATTTTAAAAAAATTATTATATAATATCATTATCTGCTTCAAATTTAAATCCAAGTCGTTTGCCTGTTTTTATACTCATAGCACTTGTTACTTCGTTAACTTCATGTACACTAACGTTTTGCATGGTTTCGTAACTTGGCGTTAGTAAATCAAAATCCATAGAATATAACATTGAAGATTCTATAATATTTCTGATTTTATCGTTGTTAATTGTTTCATTTATAAAGTCATTATATAAAAAACCAAGCTGTCTTTTTCCTTCAACAAAGTAATGGTCTTCTTTGTTTAGAAAGAATCTGGCAACTAAATAGCCAAGGTCGTTTAATCGGTTGTACTTGAATGAATCTGCTAAGAAATTGTAAACGTTAATTAAACCGCAATAAGCTTTTAATTCATCCTCTTTTAAATAGGATGTTTTCCAGATAGGGTGGTTTTTGTCAAAATCAAAAACATTAGTATGCATAAAGAAAACTAAAATATCTCCACCAAATTTTATATGAAACTCGTAGTCACCTTTATCTCTAAAATCAATGATAACTCTTTCATCAATTTGTTCCATTTCAGTTTTAAGCTCTTCTACAAGTTTTTCGGCTTCTATCTTAAAAAGTTTAAAAACGTCTCTTGTTTTCTTAAAAACATCTTGCTTTAGAGAAGCTTTTGTTTTTAGCGTTTCTATAATTAGATCTTTAGCATTTTCCATAATAAGTGTGTTAGTATGATTTGGCAAAAACTACGCGTTGTGTAGATGGATTTCCTGAATAAACACATTTTCCTTCTTCCAATTTATTGTTTAGAGGAATACAACGGATCGTAGCTTTAGTTTCTTGCTTAATTTTCTCTTCTGTTTCAGCAGTTCCGTCCCAGTGTGCTTCAACAAATCCAGTTTTATTTTCAATAAGGTTTTTAAATTCTTCCCAATTATCAGCTTTATTAGTTAGATCTTCTCTAAAATCTATTGCTTTTTGAAATAAATTGTTTTGAATATTTTCTAATAAATGTTCAATCTTCCCTGCAATATCTTGTTGCTGTAAAATTTCTTTTTCTTTAGTATCCCTTCTTGCGACTTCAATAGTGCCGTTTTCCATGTCTCTTGGTCCGATAGCCAATCTAACAGGAACACCTTTAAATTCGTATTCAGCAAATTTAAATCCTGGTTTGTGTGTATCTCTATCATCATACTTCACAGAAATTCCTTTAGCTTCTAGTTCAGTTTTTATAACAGCAACTTGTTCAGAGATTTGAGCCAATTGTTCTTCTCCTTTATAAATAGGAACAATAGCAACTTGTATAGGAGCTAAGTTTGGAGGTAGCACCAAACCATCATCATCAGAGTGAGTCATTATTAAACCACCCATTAACCTGGTAGAAACTCCCCAAGAAGTTGCCCAAACATGTTCTTGTTTACCTTCTTTAGTGGCATATTTTACATCAAAAGCTTTGGCAAAATTTTGTCCTAAAAAGTGCGAGGTTCCTGCCTGTAGTGCTTTCCCGTCTTGCATTAAAGCTTCAATACAATAAGTTTCGTCAGCTCCAGCAAATCTTTCGCTTGCAGTTTTAATTCCTTTTAGAACAGGCATAGCCATATATGTTTCTGCAAATTCAGCATAAACATCTAGCATTTTTTCGGTCTCTTCAATTGCTTCAGTTTTCGTAGCGTGTGCTGTATGCCCTTCTTGCCATAAAAACTCTGCTGTTCTTAAAAATAAACGAGTTCTCATTTCCCATCTAACAACATTTGCCCATTGGTTAACCAGTATTGGTAAATCTCTGTATGATTGAATCCATCCTTTGTAAGTGTTCCAAATAATTGCTTCAGATGTTGGTCTAACAATTAGTTCTTCTTCTAATTTAGCATTTGGATCAACAATTAATTTTGCAGGGTTTTCAGGGTCGGTTTTTAATCTGTAATGTGTAACTACAGCACATTCTTTGGCAAAACCTTCTGCATTTTTTTCTTCTGCTTCAAACAAGCTTTTCGGAACAAACAAAGGGAAGTAAGCATTTTGATGACCTGTTTCCTTAAACATTTTATCTAGTTGTGCTTGCATTTTTTCCCAACTAGCATAGCCATAAGGTTTAATTACCATACAACCTCTTACTGCTGAATGATCTGCTAAATCAGCTTTTACAACTAATTCATTGTACCATTGTGAGTAATCTTTTTCTCTTGATGTGAAATTTTTAGCCATTTTCGTTTTTTAGGTATAATTATTGCTTGATTAAAAGCAAAGAATCAATAATTTTAAGAAAGCAAATTTAATTAAAACTAAGGTAACATGAAATCTATTAAAATATATTTACTCCCCTTTCTTTTCCTTCTTTTTTCGGCTGGTCAAGTTTTTTCTCAATCTGATTTTGAAAAAGATAATTTAAAAAAGGAAAGAAAGTTCTCTAAAGCTGATAGTGTTATTGTTGAAACCTACCTAACAGAAGAAGATTATAATCGTTTAAATGAAATAAGGGAATTAAATGAGCCAACCGATTTTAATACTCATTATGGAGATGAAGTTTATAATGAAGAGCCAATTTCCCAAAACAGAAAGAGAAATGTTTTTTGGAATTCTGGTACAGCAGAATTAGTAGTAGATGTGTTTGTAAACACAATGTTTTTAATTGCTGCTTTTTGGCATTAATGTAGGGTTGTGATTTTGGCACAGTAATTGGATGTTTAAATATGAAGATGACTTTTAACATTTCATTAACAAAGAAAATTAAGGAGGATATATTATGAAACGAATTAACCAGATAACACTATTTATTGCCTTTTTAGGGCTTGCAGGAAATATTACTGCACAAGATGATTTTTATCCATCATCAAAAAAGAAAAATTTTGAAATTGATAGAACTTCTGAGGAGGTTTTGTCTGAAGATGAGTATTCTACAGCAACAGATTATTATAGAGATAGTAGGGCAAAGGAGAAAGAAGCCGAATATAATAATAGAATGGGTATATCAGATAGTACTACTTATTATGAAGATGAGTTTGGAAATGTTCAGATTACAAACAACTATTATAATGGAGATAATTATGATTACGAAAACGAATATTATGATTATGAATACGCTTCAAGAATAAAAAGATTTAGAAGGGGAACTGTAAATGCTGGATATTATGATGATTGTTATACTAACTATTATTGGTATGATCAGAACCCTTACAACTATGGTACAAGTATTTATACCAGTTACAACTGGTGGAGACCAAACTATTCAGGGTGGAATATAGGATGGTCTTATTATGGAGGGTGGTCTTTAGGATGGAATTGGGGCTGGGGCTATACAGGGAACTATGGTTATTGTGGAACTGGTTATAATTTTGGATACCACGGAGTATATGGAAACCATGTTTCTGCTTATTATCAAAATGGGTTTGGTGGTTATGGTAATCAGAATGTATATGCTTCTAATTATTATAATAGTCGTGATAGAAATAGTTATTATTATGGTAAGAGAGGACGTAGTTCAAGTTATTCAGGTTATGGAACTAGAGGAGGAAGAAAAAGTACTAGCGGTCATAAATCTTTTGGTCAGAAATATGAAGCGGCTGTAAGAAATCATAATTCTAATGGTACAACAAGAACCGGAGGGGTAAGATCTACTAGAAATTCAGGATATTCAAACACTAGAAATACAACTAGAAGTGGTGGGGTAAGAGAAACGACTCGAAATAATGGGTATTCTAATCCTAGAAATACAACTAGGACTGGAGGAGTTAGGCCTACAACAAGGAGTACATACCCTAATACTAGAACAACAAATGGGAGTACTAGTCCAACAAGAACTACTAGAAGTAATTCTTATCCAACAAAATCGACTAGGACTACTCGTACAAATTCTTATACTCGTCCAAAAACGACTACAACTAGAACAACTCGCCCGACTACAAGGCCAAGTTCAACAACAAAACCAAGGAGCACGTATAATAACTCTAGAACAAGAACAGCAACTACTCGTCCGAAGAGCACTTATACTAAACCAAAAAGTAATACACGTTCTAATTATAGCCGACCTAGTGGAAGTTATAATAGGAGCAATAGCTCAACAAGAACTCGTCCTGCTAGCAGACCTACGAGTAGGCCAAGTAGCGGATCAAGAAGTAGCGGAAGTAGATCTTCATCTGGAGGGAGAAGACGATAGATAATTAAAAGCAAAAGAAAAGATGAAGTATTTACTATTATTTGTTTTGGGAATTGTTTTTGTTGCAAACGAAGGGTTTGCTCAAGATGAGTTTGATGTGTTGAGGTATTCTCAGCTTGATCATTATGGTGATGCAAGGTTTAACGCAATGGGAGGTTCCTTTGGGGCGCTTGGTGCAAACTTATCTGCAATAAGTACTAATCCTGGAGGACTAGGGGTTTACAAAAGTTCAGATTTTTCGTTTACACCAGCGTTTCATTATAATTATTCAGAAAGTAATAAAAATGGAAATAGTGTTAGTGATGGTAAGCTAAATTTTCATTTTTCAAATGTTGGTATTGCAGGAAATTTTAAAGGGAGTGGTGATTGGAAAGCGGTAAATCTTGCTGTAGGATATAATAGGTTGAGTAATTATAATACTAGTATTTCTATAAAGAGTAATACGAATAACTCTATGTTAAATACATTTACCTTGGAATTGAATGCTAGCGGTGGTATATATGAAGAAGACATCCCTTATGAATTTCCTTTCTCATCAAATTTGGCTTATCAAACTTATATAGTAAACCCTATAGATTCGGGATCTTTACAGTATAATCATGTTTTTGAGAACTCAAATAATATTACTCAAACTACAAGTTATGACACTAGAGGTGGCTCTGGAGAGATGTATTTTGCTTTAGGTTCTAATTATTCAGATAAGCTGTATTTGGGGGCTTCGATTGGCGTGCCATCTGTAAGATATGTTTTTGATAGGAGTTACACGGAAACATCAGACCCTTCTGATACACTTACTGAGTTTAAATCATTTTCGGTTAATGATTACGTGAAAACCACAGGAGCAGGGTTGAATTTAAAACTAGGTATGATTTATAAAGTTGCTGACTGGTTTAGGTTAGGAACTGCTTTTCATACTCCAACAGTATATTCATTATCGGATCAATGGTCAACAACGGTTAGTTCTGAAGATAAAACGGGAGAAGTGCTTACTGAAATTTCTCCGTCAGGTAATTTTGAGTATATGGTTACTACACCTTATCGTTTTATAACTAGCGCGGCTGTTATTGTTGGAAGCCATGGTGTTGTAAATGGAGATTATGAAATTGTAGATTATTCTACGGCAAGAATAACAGAAGACAATGCTTTTGGTACTACAGATTTTTCTGTAGAAAATCGAAGTATCCGAAATAATTTTAGATCAACTCATAATATTAGAGTAGGAACAGAGTGGAGGTTGGACCCTTTTAGACTAAGAGCAGGTTATCGCTACCAAGGAGATCCGTTAAAAAATAATTTTGATGTAGATAATAGTTCATCAACATACTCTGTTGGATTTGGAATAAAGCAGGAAGACTATTATTTTGATATGTCTTATCTGCAAAGGTTTTCTAAAGCAGAATCTTCAGTAGTTGCTGATCAGGGTGAATTTGCAACAGTAGATTTAAAAGATCATTATATTTCTTTCACTTTAGGATTTAGGTTTTAAGAATAGCTCCTATAACTGCTATAGTTATCATTGTAATTGCAAAAAGAATGACTCCCCATCGAAAGTAAGTGTTAGGAATTATTTTGTTTCTGAATTTTGCACTAACCAAGTAGTTTGCGTTCATTGCTTTTTTTGCATCACCTTTTTTAATTCCAAATAAATATAATGTGTTTCCACTTTCTTCAATTGAAGACTCAAAAGAAACGTTCTCTTTTATTAATAATTCTTCAAAATAGTCTGCTCGTTCTTTTTCAAAAAAACGATAAACGGTATAGCCAACTCTAGTTGGATGATCAGAATAGTTGAGGATGTTTAGCATTACTTAACTCTTAATTTTCGGCCAACAATTAATGTTTTGTTTCGCCTTATACCATTTATTTCACAAAGTTCGTTAACAGTAATCCCATATGTATCAGCAATTTTATACATAAAGTCACCTTTTTGTATGGTATGATATTCTATCCCCATTGGTAGTGCTGAGTAGTTCCATTTGTGTTTAACTAACTTTAAAGAGTCACTAATTAGGGCATTTTCTTTAAAAGAAATAATGTGTTTTGGGTTTAAGGGTTTCCCTTTGTATCTAACTTCATAATGTAAATGACTCCCAGATGATTGTCCAGAGCTGCCACCAAGTCCAATGACTTGACCTGCCTCTACAATATCTCCGGTTTTAACTTTAAATCGATGTAAATGCGCGTATAAAGTTTCTAAACCATTATAGTGTCTTATTATTACAACTCTTCCATAGCCAGGATGAAAGAGAGCAATTCTTACCATACCATCAAATGAAGCTACAACAGGATCCCAAACCTGAAGGTCTAAATCCATGCCATGATGATTTCGCCCATTTCTCCATCCAAAATTAGAGGTGATAACAGGGTCTTGAATGGGAGCTACAAAATTGCAATTATTTTGTGTGTCGGTAAGTGTTAAAATTAATGAAGTGTCATTTTTTGTAATATCTTCACTATAGGGAGAAACTCTTTTCGTATCCCATTTTCCGTAAGTTGAGTTGGAAGGAATTGCAGAATTTTCATAATAATTGGTGAGCGAAATATAATAATCATGCTCTAAAAGTTTACTTTCAGCATAATCATTAATCCCGTTTAACAACCCTTTTGGAATTTCGTCTAATTCTAAAATAGAATCAATAAGTTGCATGATTTCATTCCCAGATAAATCTGAAATATTATTATAAAGTGGATTTTTTGGAGTAATCACTAAGGCTGATAAAGTATCTTTGTTAGAAGTTTTACCATCTTCTTTATCATTTCCAAATGCTGAAAAAGAAATGCTGAAGAGCACTAAAAATATGTAAAGGTTACCTCTAACTTTTGCCATTTTTCTTATAAACGGAAGCCCAAGATACCAAAAAATATAAAAAAAGCAATAATTGAAACTTTATTCGAAGGCCAGTTTTTGGCTCTTAATTTTGGATAGGGATTAAAAAACGCTAATTTTAGGAAGAAATTTAATGTTACGTAAATTGAATTATTTAAAACGTTTTACACTTGTTATAGTATTGTGCTTTATTCTAGGCGCAATAATTTCATTATTTCTTCCATCCGAATTAATAATGAGTAAAACAGCTGTAATTAACGCAGATAAATCGGTTGTAGAAAAACAATTAAAAACCTTTAAATATCAAAGTATTTCAAGTTATGATATTGATGAAGATGGTGAAAGTTGGGAAATTAGTAAGGTAGAGGGTGGTTTAGAAGTTGTTTCAAATGTTAAATTTTCATTTGGCTTTAATCCTGTTGTTAAATTTTATGCGTTATTTGAGAAGTCAAAAATTGATTTGAACTTGCAACATAAATTTGATAGTCTAATAACGGTTCTTGAAGAACTTCCTAAAATACAGGGTGTTAATGTTGAGCAAAGAATGATGGATTCTGATATTTGGTTTTTATCAAGAAGAGATACGATTAGCCAAATGAGTATGAATAATGTGCATGGTAAGTTTTATGAAGAAATTAAACAGTTTTTAATTGAAAAAGAGCAGGAAGTGGTTGATCCACCTATCGTTATTTATCATTTTTGGTCTGATACCTTGGTTGATATAGAGGTTGGAATTTCAGTTGACGATTCAGTAATGATTGGTAATGAAAGAATTTCTTTAAGTAAGATAGCAAAAACAAATGTAGTGACAGCAGTCCATTATGGGGCTTATGATCGATTGCCTGAAACCTATTTTGGTATTAATGAATGGATGAGAAAAAATAGGGTTGTTGTAACAGGTCCTCCATGGGAAATTTACTTAACAGATCCTTCAACTGAAGCTAATCCTAAAAAATGGGAAACTGCTATTTATTTTCCAATAGAGTAATAGATTTAAAAAAAATGAAAAAAGTATTATTTATAGGATTTTTAATGTTTTTAACTGTTGGATTAACTGCTCAGGTTAAATTCGATTTGCCAGGAAAATTAAAATCTCAAACTAAAAAAGGAGATTATATTATTTTAGAACTTAGGCTAAATAAAGAGGATGAGTTTAGGACAATGGAAGGAGGTAAGTCTAGTTTGGCTAGGATAGCAGTTTATACAGGGAAGAATAATGATGATGAATTAATTGCAAAGGGTTTTGAGGGGATGAATTCTGTTTTATTAGTATTAAATGATTTAAAACAAAATGGTTTTCAGTTAGTAGATGTTTATACTGTAAAAGGAGAGTCACTAATTATTACGCATTACGTTTTAGAGAGAAAGAAGTAGGATTACCGATAATTGCCTCAAATTGTCCGTTAATGAAGAAAGGCGACATTAGTAGTTTTTCTGTCTAGTATTACGCATCCTTATCCTTATATTTAACGTTAAATTAAAGTTATGGGCAGATTTTATAAGGGTTTTTTAAGTGTTTTACTTGCTTTGTTTATTCAAGATGTAGATGCTCAAGTTGTTATAAATGAATATTCTTGTGCTAATTCTACTGCTGCCGGTTTTTCTGATTCTTTTGGTGAACGCGAAGATTGGGTAGAGCTTTATAATACAACAACTGGAGCAATAGACTTAAACGGATATTATATAAGTGATAAAAGTGGAAACCCAACAAAATTTCAAATTCCAAGTAGTGTAGTTATACCGGCTGGTGGTTATATAATGGTGTTTGGTTCGGGTAGAGGAATTGTAGCTGCCGGAAATCAAATACATACTAACTTTAAGTGGACACAAACACGTTACGAGAAAATAATATTATCTGATGCAGGTGTTAATGTTTTGGATAGTTTAACAATTATTCCAAACCAACATTTACATTCGAGAGGTAGAACTACTAATGGTGCTTCAACATGGAGTGTTTTTACCAACGCAACTCCAAATAGTGCTAATTTAGGTGCTCAACAAGAGTATGCTACTGTCCCTAGTTTTAATGTTGCAGCTGGCTTTTATGCTTCGACTCAGTCTGTAACAATTTCATCACCAGATCCAAATATTACGATTAGATATACGGTAGATGGAACCGAACCAAATAACACATCACCTGTATATTCGACACCAATTAATATTGCAGCGACCACCGTACTGAGGGCAAGGTGTTTTAGCTCCATAACTAGTATCCCTGCTAGCTTTATTGAGACGAATACTTACTTTATAAATTCTTCACATAGTATTCCTGTAGTTTCTATTTGTGGGAATGATATATCTGGATTGATAAATGATACACACCCGAATGCGTTTACTGATGCTTTTCCTGGCGCAATTGAATATTTTGATGAGAATGGAGTAATGCAAACTGAAGGCGCAGGGAATTATGATAAACACGGAAATGACTCGTGGGCTTACCCTCAGAGAGGGGTTGATTTTATTATGAAAGATCAGTATGGGTATAATTATGCTCTAAAGCACCAACTGTTTGCAAATAAAACTAGAGATAAGTTTCAAAGAATTATTCTTAAAGCTGGAGCCAGCGATAATTATCCTTTCGAAGGAACACCTGGAGCTAATTATGCTGGGGAACTTGGTGGGGCACATATTAGAGATCCTTATGTGCAGGCATTATCTCAAAACGGAGATTTACATCTTGATGAAAGGACTTATCAGTCATGTATTTTGTATATGAATGGATTGTATTGGGGGGTTTATGAAATAAGGGAAAAAGTTGATGATAGTGATTTTCTTGATTATTATTATGGACAGGATGAACAATTTGCAGATAGTCCCAATTATATACAATATTTAAAAACATGGGGTGGTACTTGGCAAAAGTACGGAGCGCCTAATGCTCAAAATGATTGGAATGCTTTGTTAAATTACATTCAAACTAATAATATGGCTATACCAGCTAACTTTAACTATGTCACTAGTCAATATAAATGGAAAAGTTTAGTAGATTATTTTGTGTTGAACTCATACATTCTAAATCAGGATATGTTGAGCTGGAATACTTCTTGGTGGAGAGGTTTAGATACAAATGGGAGTAAGTTGAAATGGAGGTATTCATTATGGGATATGGATGCTACATTTAATCATTACACTAATTATACAGGTATTCCAAGTTCATCACCGAATGCTGATCCATGTAATATCGATAATTTGCCAAATCCAGGCGGGCAAGGTCATACCGTTATTTTAAATGCTTTAATGAATAATCCTGTTTTTGAACAATATTATATTTCTAGATATATTGATCTTTCTAATACAACTTTTGAGTGTGGTAACATGATTGCTGTATTAGATAGTTTAGTAAATATCATTACGCCCGAAATGCCTGGTCAAATAGCAAGGTGGGGAGGTACAATGACTCAGTGGCAACAGAATGTTCAAGATATGAGGAATTTTATTAATGCTAGATGTGCCGGTGTGAGTTCTGGCTTAGGACCTTGTTATAATTTAACTGGACCTTATCCAATGCAGGTTAATGTTACTCCTGTTGGAGCGGGAGATATACAGGTAAATTCTATAACACCAACAAACTATTCCTATTCAGGCAATTATTTTGGAGGGGTTTCTATTTTAGTTACTGCATCAGAGAACCCTGGTTTTATATTTGATCATTGGGAAGTATTTAACCATGCGATGGATTCAGCTATTACTAACCCGAGTAATTCGTTAATGATTACTCAAACCGATAGTGTAGTCGCTCATTATGTATTGTCTGGAGATACAATTGAAATGACTTATGATGTTGATCCTGTTTTGGGAGGAGATGTTTCAATAAATGGGTTTACACCAACAGTATATAGTCATTCTCAGTTTTACCCTAATACGAGTTTGCAAACACTAATACCAGTTCCAAAACCAGGACATATTTTTTTAAATTGGTCTTCAAATAACACTGCTTTTTCTCCTAGTCCGAATGATTCTGTTGTAACAATTACAGTAGGTGTTGCAGATACGATTATTGCTCATTTTGAGAAGATTGATACTTTTGCTGTAGTATTTAATGTTGACCCAGTTGTTGGTGGAAATATTTCTATAGATGGAGTTACTCCTGCTGCATATAGTCATACAGAAAATGTTATAGAGAACACTGTGCTTGATTTAGTTGCGACACCACAATCAGGGTATTTGTTTAGTAATTGGTCATCAAACAATACTGCTTTTATTGTTAATGCTAATAGTCCAACAGTACAGGTGTTGATAGATGATGCTGATTCAATTGTGGCACACTTTCTCCCAATAGATTCTTTTGATATTGAATTTAGAGTAAGCCCAATAACTATGGGGAGAATTGATATAGATACAAATTCTGTTTATGATAGTTTCACAACAACATCTGTTATAAAAAAATACATAACAGGAACTACAGTCGATTTAACGGAAACTCCAATTAGTGATTTCTTATTTGAGAATTGGACTTCAAACAATCATGTATTAACCCCATCTAATACAAACTCTAGCGTAAGTTTTGTTGCTTCATTTGATGATGTTATTACGGCTAATTATGTTCCAGAAATACCAAATTTTGCAGGAGTTCCTGAAGCTTTCTCACCAAATGAAGATGGAGCTAATGATGTATTATTAGTCTATGGGAACAATATAGTCTCTCTAATTTTTGATATTTATAATCGTTGGGGAGAACGTGTTTTTTCAACTTCATCAAAAGACAATGGTTGGGATGGAAATTATAATGGAAAAAAAGCTGTTTCTGGAATTTATATGTATAAACTTAGAGCTGAATTTATTGATGGAGAATCAGAATCTAAATCAGGAGACATAACTTTAGTGAGGTAATGCGAGAGATAAAATTAATAGGAAGTGTATTACTTTTTGTTGGATTTATTTCAATGAAAGTAGTTGCTCAAGATGTTCATTTTTCTCAATTTGGACAAACCCCCCAATTAATTAATCCAGCAGCTACCGGTGTTTTTGAAGGTAATGTTAGAGCATTTTTAAACTACAGAACACAATGGACAGGAATAGGTAAAGGTTTTAGAACTTATGCAGCTTCGTTTGATGCGCCACTTAGATTTAAGAAAGGAAGAAGAAGGAATCAAGGAGCTTATTTAGGGCTAGGGTTGAACTTTTATAATGATGTGGCAGGCACTTCAAACTTTGGGTCTTCACAAACAAGTATTTCTGTGTCAGGAATTTTACCAATTTCGGAACAACACAAATTTTCTTTAGGAATTCAAACAGGATTAGGGCAAAATTCAGTTAATTTAAGTTCCTTAACTTGGGGTAATCAATATAATGGTTTAGCATTTGATACACAGCTAGCAACAAACGAACTTTACGGGTTAAGATCATCACAATATTTAGATTTAGGAGCAGGTGTTTTTTACGAATTTAAAACTGAAGGTACATCATTTTTAAGTTCAGATGTTTCTAGCTTTAATGTCGGTGTAGCAGGTTATCATTTAAATGAACCAGCTCAGGAATTTTTGGCTTTTACAACCGATAATTTACCTATGAAAATTGTTGCGCAGTTTTCTGGAACTTTTGACTTAGGGCTTGTGCCATTATCTCTTGTTCCTTCTGTTTTTTACGCAACACAGGCAAGTTCAAAAGAGATTACTCCAGGAATGTTATTGAAATTTAGGAGAGGACATGAAACTAAATATTCAGGAATGTTTAAAGAGGCTGCAATTTATTTTGGCGCACACTACAGAGTTGGAGATGCAATTATACCTGAAATCTATTTGGAATTTACAGATTACATGATTGGATTTTCTTATGATTATAGCAATTCAGATTTGGCTAAATCAGCGGGTGGAGCAAACGGAATAGAGTTTTCTATTCGATATATTCATCAAAATAAAGCACTCCAAAGAGCTTCCTTTAGGTGATAAATTAATTACATTTGTCACGAATTATGGATATGGAAATAATTACAGTCAAAGACAAGTCATTTAAACCATACATTTCTGAAGAGGATCTTCAAGCCTCAATAAAGAATGTAGCTATACAAATCAATGCTGATTATAAAGGTTCTGAACCTCTTTTTTTAGGTGTATTAAATGGATCTTTTATGTTTTTTGCTGATTTATTAAAATCAGTTGATTTAGAATGTAAAGTATCATTTGTAAAGTTAGCTTCATACGAAGGAACAAGTACCACCGGAAAAGTTAATGAACTGATTGGTTTAAGTGAATCAATAGAAGGGAGAGATGTAATTATTGTGGAAGATATTGTAGATACAGGAAATACACTTGTAAAATTACATGAGATTCTTTCAAAAGGAAATCCTAAAAGTATTAAAATAGCAACCTTATTGTATAAGCCAGAAGCTTATAAAAAAGATCACCCGATTGATTATGTAGGATTAGAAATTCCAAACGCATTTGTTTTAGGGTATGGTTTAGATTATGATGGATTAGGAAGAAATTTAAGTTCAATATACGTATTAAACGAATAGAATAAGATGTTAAACATTGTATTGTTTGGCCCTCCTGGGGCAGGAAAAGGAACACAAGCAGAGAAGTTAGTTAGTAAATATAATCTAGTTCATTTATCTACTGGAGATATTTTTAGAGCTAATATTAAGGGTGAAACAGAATTAGGAAAATTAGCTAAAACCTATATTGATGGTGGTAACTTAGTTCCTGACGAAGTAACAATTAAAATGTTAGAGTCTGAAGTAGATAAGAATCCAAATGCAGAAGGATTTATTTTTGACGGTTTTCCTAGAACAACTCCTCAAGCAAATGCGCTAGAAGTATTTTTACAAGGTAAAAACACTTCAATATCTGTAATGTTAGCTTTGGCTGTTTCTGAAGAAGAATTAATTAAAAGATTATTACTTAGAGGGAAAGATAGCGGAAGAGCTGATGATGCTAATGAGGAAGTGATTGCAAACAGAATTAAGGTTTACAATAACCAAACTGCAGTTGTTGCCGACTTTTATAGCGCACAAAATAAGTTTGAAAAAATTGATGGAATAGGATCTATTGGCGATATTTTTGAAAGACTTTCTAACGCAATCGATAACCATAAAATTGCTCTTTAAGCAATTCTCACATTTAAGATAAGGAATGGCTGGCTCTAATTTTATAGATTACGTAAAAATACACTGTCGTTCTGGTAAAGGAGGAGCAGGTTCTAAACATTTCAGAAGAGAAAAATACATTGCGCAGGGTGGTCCTGATGGTGGTGATGGTGGAAGAGGTGGCCATGTTATTATACAAGGAAATGCTCAAATGTGGACGCTGTTACATTTAAAGCATCAAAGACATATTAAAGCTGGACACGGAGCTGGAGGAAGCGGAAGTACAAGTACTGGTGCAGAAGGAGATGATGTTTATATACAAGTGCCATTGGGTACAGTTGCTAAAGATGCAGAAACCGGAGAAACTTTATTTGAGATTACTGAAGATGGTGAGCAGCAAATTTTAGCTAAAGGTGGAAGAGGTGGTTTAGGAAATAACCATTTTAAAAACTCTACCAATCAAGCGCCAAGATATGCACAGCCAGGTGAAGATTATGAGGAAGCATGGCGAATACTAGAGTTAAAAGTTTTAGCTGATGTAGGTTTGGTTGGATTTCCTAATGCCGGAAAATCTACCTTATTATCAGTTGTTTCTGCTGCTAAGCCAGAAATTGCAAACTATCCTTTTACAACGTTAGTTCCTAATTTAGGAATTGTTGGCTATAGAGATCATAAATCTTTTGTAATGGCAGATATTCCTGGAATTATTGAAGGGGCACACGAAGGTAAAGGGTTGGGATTACGTTTTTTAAGACACATTGAACGTAATTCAGTTTTATTGTTTTTAGTGCCAGCAGATAGTGATAATATTGCAAAAGAATACGAAACATTATTAAATGAATTAAGACAGTTCAATCCTGAATTGTTAGATAAAGATAGAATATTAGCTATCTCAAAATCTGATATGTTAGATGATGAGTTAAAAGTAGAAATATCAAAAGAAATTTCTACTCTACCACATCTTTTTATATCCTCAGTAGCTCAGCAAGGGCTTATGGAGTTAAAAGATTTATTATGGAAGAGTATTAATAACGAATAGAATTACAAAAAAGAAATATCATGGAAAAGAATATAGCACCTTACACAATGTATGCGGAAATGACTCCGAACCCTAATACTATGAAATTTGTTGCAAACAGATGGTTAGTAACGAATGATAGATCTTATGAGGTTTTGGCAAATGAGCGTGTTGGGAGCCCTTCACCTTTGGCAGAAGCGTTATTCAATTTTCCATTTGTAAATGGTGTGTTTATAGCAGGTAATTTTGTTACGATTACAAAGAGTGAAGCTATTGAGTGGCAAGATATAATGATAGAATTGAGAGATTTTATTTCTGAATTTTTGAACACTGAAGGAAATGAAATTATTCGTGCTGAATTTTTAACTGCTGAACCAGAAGCTATTTCAGTAAGTTCTGATGGAGATTCAGCAACTGCAACTCCAAGTGCAGATTTAACTGATTTTGATAAAAAAATTGTTGAGATTCTAGATGAATACATTAAGCCAGCAGTAGAAAGTGATGGTGGAGCAATAGAGTTTCATTCTTTTGATGCAGGTATTGTAAAAGTAGTATTAAAAGGAGCTTGTAGTGGTTGTCCTTCATCTACTGCCACTTTAAAAGGCGGGATAGAATCTTTATTAAAAAGCATGCTTCCAGAGGTAAAAGAAGTAGAAGCTATTAATGGTTAAAGTTCTTTTTGAGGATTTCGTTTAACGATAACTCTATGTTTTCGTTTTGTTGAAACCAAATGTACAGTAATCAACCAACATAATGAAATATAGAAACTGTTGGCAAATCGTTTAATCTTCTTCTTAGTATAGTCTGATAAGGTTTAAAAGAAAATATATCCTATTTTATTACAAAAATAAGAGACCTAATAATGGAATCATAATGGCCAACATAAAACCAATGGTGATTAGAGTGACCATTACCTGCTCCCTATAACTTATCCCAGTTGTTTTTTGATAAAAGGCGGTATAAATTGTTTTAATGACTTTTTCCATATTACTTTGTTTTAACAATTCGTTCAACTACTTGAGTTGTTTCGTTAAATGTTCTGATAAAATAAGTTCCTGCCGGAAGATTGTTTAACTCAATTTCAGTAATCGTAGTCTCCACTTGTTGTTCATACACTTTTCTCCCCAAGTAATCTATTACTTCTATTGTAATTGGGTAAGTGGTGTTGTCTGAAAGCTGAACGGTAAAACTGTTTTCAAACGGATTAGGATAAATACTAATATCGGTAGCTTGCTCACAAGTAACAGTTCTTATTCCGAGGTATTCAAAAGCTCCATTAAAGTCTGTTTGTTTTAAACGGTAATATATTGTTCCATTAATTGGAGAGTCATCTGTCCAAGTGTAGTTATTTATAATACTACTGTTTCCATTCCCTTCTACAGTTGCTATAGCTTCAAAGTTAACTGCATCATCACTTTTTTCAATCGTAAAATAATCGTTGTTAATTTCAGAACTAGTTACCCAAGATAGTTTGGGATTGTCATTTTGACAATTCGCATCAAAATAAGTTAACTTTACAGGCAGCGGAGTAGCAAGAGCAACAGAAACATCTTCTACAAATATATATGACGAGCCAAAGAAAAAGTTATGATTGGTATTGGCGTCATCCCTAAAATTACCAATAGTTAGGTATTCTTCACCCCCAGTTGCAATATAAACCCCACCAATTTGAACCCAGTCTGCTTGATTATCTATCGTTGTCGTATTATCTAAAGAAGGAGAAATTGAAAATGCACTAGAGGTGGAACCGTTCGAAATTATTGAGGTCGTTAAATGAAAACCAAAGCCATCACATGTTTTAAGGATATTATCTCTCAAGTTAACCCATGCCGATACATCATAGGATTCACCCGCAACCAATGGAGAGGTTAACTTTACTTGTAAATATTCTCGGTAGTTAGGACTAGACGAGCTTGGGTAGACCACAAGCCCAGCATAAGCAGTTCCGCTTCGGGGGTTCTGAGTTCCAGTTGTATGAGTTGGGACGCTCACTACAGCTGCCCCGCATGTTGCATATAAATCTGGTGTGCCAAAATGGCTAGGCACATAAAACCAATCATCTAGCAAATAAGCTTGATGTATGTTAGTAGGACAGGATGCAAAATTATCAAAACCAGGATTAGGTATTAAGTTTGTTTGTCCAAATGAAAATATGCTACTAAATGAAATTGCGATTATGAGTATTGATTTCATGTTCATTTTTTTTAGTGATTACCTTATGAACACAAATATGATATCAATAACTCTATTATGTACCACTCCTAGTTGTGATTCTACATTTTTTTCGCCTAGGCGTGAAAACTAAAAACGACTAAACCACTGACGGTGTGATTGTTATGTGTTGCTGTTGTAATTCTAACAGACAAAAAAAGAGCTGTTTAATTAGCTCTATTAGGGAAGTATGAATAAAATGTGCTTGTTTAACTGCGAATAAAATTATCTTAATCTATATGTCATTTGAAATTTTAGTGGCGAGCATTACAAGAGCTACTTTTTTATTTTTCACACCTTGTATATCAAATAGTCGATACATTTTTCGTAGCGAAGAGCTGGTTCCATCTAAACTTCGTAAAACTTGATCTGCCAGCTCTTTATTAGAAATTACAGGGTTTTGATAACATAAGTTTAGAATTTTCCAATCGGTTTCATTTAAATTTCCATCTATGGTAGCTTCAATTTTGGCTTTATCAAGCATAATCAAGCTATCTTCATTTATAGCTCTTTTTTCGGCAATTATTTTAGCCATTACCCTTTGTTTAAGTAAGTTTATTTCATTTATATGAGCTTCTCTTTCTTGAATACTTTTTGCATATTTTTGTCTAACAACAATAGCTGCCAATAATAAAATTGCAATAAAAGCACATATCCATAACATGTTTTCTTTTTCTTTTTTTGCAATAATTAATGCCTTTTTTTCGAGTTCTAAAGTTTGCCTTTCTAGTTTACTTTGGTTTAGCTCGTTTTGATATTTTGCCTCTAGATCTTCTAGCGCGCGTATTTTATTATTAGAAAATAAACTGTCGTTTACAGCCATGTAAATATTGGCGAATTTTAAAGCTTCTTTTTCATTTCCGAGAATCTCATATATTTCTTTTAAAGTTAATGCGATATTTTTTTGTGTAGAAACTGAGGTATTTTCAATTGATAGTGCGTAGCCTTTTAAACCAAAAAACAAAGCTTCTTTTAAGTAGGTAGTTTTATTGTTTTTAGTTGTTGTTTCGGTATTTGCATAATCCCTATAAACACTTGCAAGAGATCCATATGACTCTCCTAACTGGGCTGAAAACCCTAACTTATCAAATGTCTCTATTGCCTCCTTAAAATTGGCTATACTTTTCCCGTAATACTCTTTTGCTGCATTTATTTTCCCAAGATTAGATAAACAAAAAGGGATTCCTGTTGGATAATCAAATTCCTTATACAACGCCATAGCTGCATCTGTATATTTCATCGCACTATCATATTCTTGCAACAAATAATATATCTCACCAAGATTGGAATAGGTGATGCTTTTGTCTTTTCCTCCTGCAGATTGCATGGATGGGTCAGTTGATGAAATTAATTTGTCTTTTAATGGTATAGATTTTTTTAAAATTGCAATGGCTTTTTCATATTCGACTCTAGAGGCTTCTCCCGAACCATTTTCTCCTAAATAAGCATGCAGGTTTCCTATGTTACCATAACTTCGAGACAAACTGAGTAAATCGGCTTCATTCTCTGGGTTTTTTGAAAGTTTAGCTTCTGTAATTTTCACAGACTGTATAAAATACCCCATTGAAGTTTGATATCGCCCCATATTCATATTTGCAATACCTAAGTTTATATTTGCACGTGCAACTCCATAAGCATCATTAATACCACTACTAATTTCAAGGCTTTTTAAATTTTTTTTCAAGGCCATTTCAAAGTCTCCTCTACCCAAATCAATAATTCCTAAACTCGACATGGCAAGCGATTCCTTTTTTAAATCTCCTTTTTTTTGGGCTATCGCCAACATACTACCAAAATAGTGTTGAGCAGAGTCTAAGTTTAAGTAATGAAAATGTACACCCAATTTATAGGCGAGTTCCATTTTGCCAGTATCAGTTTTGGAATTGGAGTATTCTACAAATAGAGAGTCGTAATTTGATTGTCCAATAACAAGTAGTGGACTAAAGAGTAATATGAATAGAAGTTTTTTCAAGGTTTAGCGAAAGTACTAATAATACAAAAAAGAAAATAAGCGAAGAATGTTTGCCAACGCTGTTCTATGTCACGTTTTAATGTGATATAAAACTTGTTGTTAAACGAAGGTAGCCTTTTTTAATGAGAAAGTCAAGTTTAACTACTTAGTATTAATCCAATTTTACTTTTCTCATCACCATTAATTACTAAAGTAATTTTATGTTCTCCAGGGTAGTGTTTTCTTGTAGTTAGTTCCTTAAACCACTGCTTGCGTTTAAAGTGTTTTTGGTTATTCGCTTTCAAACTAAATTCAGACAATTGAAAAACTTTGTTAGAAGCACTTCCATTTGCTTTTACAAAGGCTATTTTATATTCTAAACGAATGTTTCGTGTTTTTTTGGAGTTGTTCAGTACATCAAATTCAAAATGGATGTACTCTCCAATTTTTATATTGTTTTGTGATAGTGTAAGGTTGGTTGTTTCAAGATTTTTTGAGTTGTCTAATCCAAAAATAGCTAAGGCTTTTTTATCTCCTTTTTTAAGCAATGTTCTTAAAGCGTGTTTCACAATCCAATTGGTATGTGTTTTTTCTCCATACCAACTCTTAGTCATCTTTAAAACTAAGTTTGGATGATCTTTAGAGATATCATTAAGATGATTGGCAACACTTTTTCTCACGTAAAGTGAACTATCATTTTTTAAGTTTTCTAAAATTGGCAGTGCAGGATTGGGATTAGCAATAAAATTTCTTAAAGGTGATGCCCAAGGTAATCGTGGTCTGCAACCTTCACTTGCTAATCTTCTAAGGTGTTCGTTTTTGTACGTGCTCCAAGCTAACATTTGTAGCATGGTTTCTTTTGGGTATTTTTCAATAAACGGACGAATTGCAAATTCTGCAGTAGAGTATTGCGTAAATAACTCCATCGCCTTTAATGAAGTATTTAAATCATTTAAACCATAAACCTGAACAAAATCAGGAAATACCATTCCTTTTAAACCTCGATAATCTGCAACAACTTTACTTAGTATTTTAATTTGTTTAGGGTATGAAAAGTTGAGGTGAGTATTTATGTTTGTGGTGATAAAACGCATTCTGTCTTTTAATTCTCGATGCTCCCAATCACTGTTTATAATAGATTGGTTAAAAGAGTTCGTGTCAAAATCGGTTGAAACGAATTTTAGTTTTCTGCTCAATTCTTCAATAAACGCTTTGTTGTATTCGTCTTTAAGATTCATGTGTACAAATAAAAAGATCCCGCATAAATGCGGGATCAGTTATCAATAATTATCTACCGACATTGTCGGCTACCAGATTGTAACTTTTGAACTGTCAGGAGCAATCATTGCACCTTCTTTACATCCAAAAGCAGATTGGAACTCATTCATGTTTGTTAACGGTCCGTTAGTTCTGTATCTAGTTGGAGAATGTGGATCAGTTTTAACTTGGTTAATTAAGTACTCATCTTTAGCATTAGAATGCCATACTTGCGCCCAACTTAAAAAGAAACGTTGGTTATAATCAAACCCATCAATCATTGGATCTTCTTTACCTTCCATTGCTTTTTCTAAAGCATAGTAAGCAAGTGTAATTCCAGCAATATCAGCAATGTTTTCACCTAAAGTTAAGTTTCCATTTACATGGTTTCCTTCAGCAACTTCATAACCATCAAATTGGTTAACTAACTTAGCTGTTCTTTCTCCAAAATTAGCTAAGTCTTGCTCAGTCCACCAATTGTTTAAGTTTCCTTCTCCGTCATATTTACACCCTTGATCATCAAAGCCATGAGAAAATTCATGCCCAATAACAGCTCCAATACCCCCGTAATTAATAGCATCATCTGCATCAGCATTAAAAAATGGAGGTTGTAAAATTGCAGCAGGGAAAACAATCTCGTTCATTACTGGATTGTAATAAGCATTAATTGTTTGTGGATTCATTCCCCATTCATCTTTATCAATAGGTTGACCTAAACGTTTAACATTTTTAAGATATCCAAAGTAATTTAAGTTCATTACATTTTGAGCTAACGTGTTAGCTGAAATATCAACAGAGCTGTAATCTTCCCACTTGTCAGGGTAACCAATTTTATAAGTGAATTTGCTTAATTTTTCCATTGCTTTCGCTTTGGTATCTTCACCCATCCAATCTAATTTTTGAACACGTTCTTTAAATACTGTATTAATGTTTCCAATTAAATCCAATACTTTTTGTTTAGATTCTTCTGGGAAGTGTGCTTCAACAAATAGTTTTCCAATTTGCTCTCCAACGTTTCCGTTAGATTTAGATAAAGCTCTTTTCCATCTTGGCTTCATTACTTTAGTTCCTCTTAAAGTAGTTGAATAAAAAGAAAAGCTTTGTTTTTCAAAGTCCTCACTTAGGTTTCCAGCCATATCATTAATTAAATGCCATTTCATGTAAGTTTTCCAGTTTTCAATTGGAAACTTAGTTAATGAACCATTTAATGCTTTAATAAAATCTACTTGTCTTACAATTACATTGTCAACACCTTCTAGTTCTGCAACATCAAAAAATGAAGCCCAATTAATAGCTCCACATAATTCTTGAAGTTCAGCAACTGTTAACTTATTGTAAGTTAGTTCAGGGTTTCTTCTTTGAACTCTATCCATAGAGTTGGCAGCCAATTCAGATTCAATTTCTACAACTTGATTAGCAATTTCATCAGCTTCTGCTTGTTCTTTCCCTGCTAAAACAAATAAAGCAGCAATGTGCTTTTTATATTCGTTAAAAATATTTTCTCCTCTTTCATCAGAAGGTGTGTAATATGATTTATCAGGCAAACCTAAACCACCTTGAGAAATCTGCATAATGTATTGAGAACTGTTTTTAGAATCAATCCCTACATAACCAGAAAACATTGAGCCAGAACCTCTTTTTCTTGTTTCTGCCATTGTTTCAACTAATTCCTGAACGTTTGTTACAGCATCAATTTTATCTAATAATGGTTGGATAGGTGTAATACCTAATTCATTTGTAGTGGTTGAATCTAAAGCCGAAGCGTAAAAATCGCCAACTTGCTGTAAAGGAGTTCCTTTTTCTCCTTTTGCGCTAACAGCATCTTCAACAATTGCTCTTAATTTAATCTCGTTAGCATCATGTACAATGTTAAAACTCCCCCATCTGCTTTCCGATTCTGGTACAGGATTGTCTTTTAACCAATTTCCTACAGCATATTGTTCAAAATCTTCACATGGATGAATAGTTGAGTCAATTTGGCTAATATCAAAAGCCGGTGTAGTTACCTTAGTTTCTTCCTGGTGAGTGTTTTCTTCTCCACTTCCACACCCGACAGCAATAGCTACAGCTGTAAGGCTTAAAAGTGTTTTGTTTATTTTATTCATTCTTTTATTTTTAAAGTTAAGTGCACCGAAATTAATTAAAAAATTAAATGGCTGGTCTAGAAAATGATAAACGGTTGATTATAAGTATAGATAAAATTTTTATTGAAAAATTTTATGGAATTTTAGAAGTGTTTGCATCTAGTTAGTGAGAATTCTTTTAAAAGACATGTTTAATTGATAATAATTCACTTAATTTAAAACTTAGAACTTATGAAAAAACTACTTACACTAATATCGATAGCATTATTTATAACAAGTAATTCCTTTGCTCAATTGGGAGAAATAAAAGGAATTATAAAAGACGAAACAGGCCCATTACCAGGGGTTACTGTTTATATAGAGGTTGCAGGAGCAAAGCAAGGAACTGCAACAGATGCTAATGGGAAATATACTATAAAACCGGTAAATTCAGGAACTCATGCTGTTTACGCAACATATATGGGTTATAAACCAATGAAAATTAATGATGTAATTGTAACGTCAGGAAATATAGCCTATGTTAATGTTGATATGGAAATTGCAGCAACAGATTTAGATATATTTACTATTGTTGAAAAAATTCATGAAATCCCATTAATAGATAAGGGAGAGCCAGGAGTTCAACACATTGACCCAAAATCTTTTCAGAGAAACCCTAATAGGATAGATCCAATTAAAGCAATTGCAGGGTTAACAGCTGGAGTTCAATTAGCACCAAATGGAAAAGATGTGATGATTAGAGGGGCAAGACCAACTTCTACACAATTTATAACAGATGGTGTAAAATCTCGCACAGGAGAGATAGGAATCCCAGGATTAGCAGTGGGGAGTGCTAAAGTTTATACGAGTGGTATCCCTTCGGCTTACGGAGATGTAACTGGCGGAGTTATTGTAGTGGAAACAAAAAGTTATTTTGATTTAGCACAAAAATTTAAATAGAGATAGCAGTAAAATGCGATTATTTAAGACAAAAAACATACAATCATTAACCGATAATGAGCTAATTGCCAAGTATAAAAAAACTGGTGATAGTTCGTTAGTAGGAGAGTTATATAAAAGATACTCGCACTTGGTTTATGGAGTTTGTCTTAAATATTTAAAAAACGAAGAAGAAAGTAAAGATGCTGTGATACAGATTTTTGAAAACTTGCTGGAAGATTTGAAAAAGCATGAAATTGCCAATTTTAAAAGTTGGTTGCACAGCGTGGCACGTAATCATAGTTTAATGTTTTTGAGGAAGCAACAAACAAAACTGAAACGAGTAAACGACTATGAAGCAACCTATCAACACGAAGAAACTTTTGCAGCACCTTTTGCAATTCATGAAAAAGAAGAAAAAGAGGTGATGTTAACTAAGCTAGAAACAGCTATGTTAAGTTTAAAAGAAGAACAGCGTGTTTGTGTAGAACTCTTCTTCTTAAAAGAAAAATGCTATAACGAAGTTGCAGAAATTACAGGGTACGAGATTAAAAAAGTAAAAAGTTACATACAAAATGGAAAACGAAATTTAGCTAACATCATGTTAGACGAATAAATAATATAATGAAAGATTTACATAACCACATATTTTCGAATACGACTTGCATCTCAAAAGAAACTATGCTGAGGTATATTAATAAACAATTACCGAAGGAAGAGTTACATAAGGCTGAGACACACATGCTTGATTGTGAATTGTGTACAGATGCTTATGAAGGGTTGGCTCTAACTCAGAACTCTTCTATGCTTTTTGCTATTGATAACCAGATTGATAAACGAGTTAGTGGTGGAGTGAATAAAACTCCAATAATGCGAAATTTAATGGTGGCAGCTTCTCTAATAGCAATTGTTTTTGGCACCTACTTTACCTTTAATCTTTTTAATGAGACTATAAATAACGATGGGAATTTAGCGTTAAATAAAACGGTTCAGGCAAAAGAAAAACAAACCACAGAAAATATAAATAATAAAGGGTTTTTAACAGGAATTGAGTTGGAAAATGATAATAAAGAAGTTATTCCAGAATTGATTTCAGAAAATGTTATGTCAGAAGGACTAGTTGCAGAAATTGAAGATGATCTTGTTGTTGAAGAAATGGCAGAATCTCCAATAGTTGCAAATGCTGAAGCTTTTTCTTTAGATGAAATTGAAGATGTGGAGATGGAAGAAGAAATTGTTGTTGAAGCTGAAGTGAAACTGAAGGATGCTTTAGAAGATCCATCGGTTGTTACTAAAATGGCGATGACTGAAAGTGTTGTTGCGGAGAGAGATGAATCAATTACAGAAAAAAGAGAGAATAAGAGTTTATCGAAACAACGTAAGAAGAATTCAAATTCAAGAGCTGTTTCATCTGCTCCAGCTTATGCTGATGTTTTGGGAAGTGTAGTTGAAGAACGAATTGTTACTCCTCAGAATATTAGAATTATTGATGGTTATAAAACAGTAAATTATTTGGAAGAGTACCAGAAAGTTTACGATTCAGAAAATGAAATGGCTATTGATTTAAGTGGAATTTCTGCAGGATATGCCAATAAATTTGATAAAGAAGTAGCTGAAAAAGCTAAAGAAGAAGCTACTATTGAAATTACTTATAAAGAAACATTGGAGCAAGGAATACAACTGTATAAAAATCAAAAATACAGAGATGCGCTTTCGGAGTTCGATCATATTTTAGCAAAACATCCAGAAGAAGTAAATGCCCAGTTTTATTCTGGTTTATGTTTTTATCATTTAGGTCAGAATGCTTCTGCAATAAAGAAATTTAATAGGGTTTTAAAAAACAAGGAAACTGAGTTTAATGAAGAGGCGATTTGGTATAAAGCGCTAACCTTAATTAGTATGAATGATAAAACATCAGCAAAAAAAATATTAAAGACAATTAGTGAAGACGATGGGTTTTATAATGTAAAAGCTGAAGAGAGGTTAAAAGGACTTTGATTATTTAAATGCTTTCATTTCTTTCGGTATTTTTACCCGAAGTATGTTGTCAGTATTAATTCCAGTATATAATTTTAATGTGGTACCTTTTGTTACCGACCTAGCAAGGCAATGTTCTGATTGTAATATTGCTTTTGAAATTATTTGTTTGGATGATTTTTCTGATGCTAGTTTTAAGGCTAAAAATTCAAAGCTTTCATCTGAGGCAGGAGTGGTTTATGAGGAATTACCAGAGAATGTTGGTCGGTCAAAAATTAGAAATCGAATGTCAGAAATGGCTAAGTATGATAATTTACTTTTTTTAGATTGTGATTCTAAAACCAATAATCAAAAATTTATTTCCAATTATATTGCTAAAATAGATGGAATAAGTGTTGTTTATGGAGGAAGAAATTATGACAAAAACCAACCAAAAAATAATGAAGAATATTTTAGGTGGTGGTATGGTGTAAATCGCGAAACGATTAATTCTGAAGAACGAAAAAAAGCAATTTACAGTCATTTTATGACCAATAACTTTTGCATTCCAAAACACATTTATCAAGAAATAAAATTAGATGAAACCATTAAGGGTTATGGACATGAGGATACCTTATTTGGAATTGAATTAAAACAAAAAGGAGTTCCGATTATTCATATTGAAAATCCATTATGTCATATAGGATTAGAAGATTTTGAAACTTTTATCAAAAAAACACAAGAGGGGATAGGTAATTTAAGCCAATTGTTAAGTCAGCATAAAGTTGATGAATCAATTAAGTTGGTAAAAGGATATCGTTTTATATCGAAAATGGGACTAAGCTCTATTGTATTGTCTTATTGGAGTAGGAATAAGATTAAAATTTTAAAAAAGCTTCAAAAAGAAAATTCTAATTTAAAGGGATTCGATTTTTACAAACTAGGTTATTTACTTTCATTAAGAAAGTCTTCCAAAAACTGAGTTTCTTTTTCCCAATTTAATTCTTGAGCAGCTTTTGTACAATTTGTTTTCCATGTATCAATTTGTTCTTGATTAGCTAGCATGCCTTTAATTTTTTTAGCAATGTGCTCTGGAGAATGATTTTCAATGACACTGCCAACTTCGTATTGTTTTGCCAGTTTTTCCATTTCAGGTAAATTGGCAACTAAAACGGGAATTTCAGCTTGTATATAATCAAATAGTTTGTTGGGCAAGGCAAAGCGGTAGTTTAAGCCAGCATCTTCTTCTAAGCTTAATCCTAAATCAGCTTGAGTCGTATAACTGTGTAATTTTTCTAAAGGGATTTTACCTAACATTATTACTTTTTTAGATAACTCATTTGTTACAATAAGCGTTTTAATTTTTTCTGAAATATCTCCAGATCCAGCAATGTATAAAGTAGCATCATCTATATGCAACATGGCTAAAACCATTTGCTCAATACCTCTGTTTACATTAATAGCACCTTGATAGATAATTGTTTTTTTACCAGCTACTTTTATGTTTTCAACCTCAGTAATTTCTTTTTTTATCGAAGGAACATTTCTTAATAGTTGGACTTTTATATTATACTCTTTTTCAAATAAATTTACAATAGACTGGCTAACAGTTATTACATGTGTTATTTTCGGAAGAATTTTTCTTTCAATACCTTTCCAAATTTTCTGAATAGTTGGTCTGTTTATTAGTTCGGGTACTTCTGTAAAATATTCATGACTATCAAAAACTAGTTTGACATTTTTCCATTTAGATATAATGTAATTAGAAGGTAAGGTATCTAAATCATTACTCCATAAAATAGCAGAATCGGTAAATAATAAAAAGATAAATAAACGAATATTATAATTGGCATAGAATAAAAAGCCTTTATTAAACCATAAGTTAAACCTTTTTGTTTCGTAATTACGATAAATAAATTGGCTGGTTTTATAATACCTTCCAATAAGTAAAACATCATAACCTAAATTTGTTAAGGTATTACAAATCTTATCTGCTCTTTGATCAGTAGATAAATCGTTGGTAACAGAAACTATTATTTTTTGTTTGGCCATTTGCGAGGATAAAAGTAATAAACAATAGTTTATTCATATTTATTTTAAAGGATAAGAAGTATTTAGCAGCTTATAAAATACATTTGATTAAAAGAATAACGTTATGAAAAATGTCGCAATAATTGAAGGAGGATATAGCCATGAAAAAATAATTTCATTGCAAAGTGCCGAAACGGTGTTTCAAAATATTGATAAAACACTATATAATCCAATTAAAGTTAGGATAGATGAAAAAGGGTGGTTTGCATTTGTTGGAGATGAAAGAGTTGAGGTGAACCGAGATGATTTTTCTTTTAGAGACACTAAATTTGATATTGCCTTTATTGTTATTCATGGTACTCCAGGAGAGGATGGAAAGTTGCAAGCTTACTTTGAGATGTTAAATGTTCCATATACCACTTGTGGTCATTTTGCTGCAACACTTACATTTAACAAGTTTGCGTGTAATCGTTATTTAAAAACTTTTGGCATTAAGGTGGCAGATGCTGTTTTAATTAGAAAAAAAGATGTTATCAATAGTGCTGAAATAATTACAAAAATTGGTTTGCCGTGTTTTGTAAAACCTAATGATGGTGGGAGTAGTTTTGGTATTACAAAAGTGGAAAAAGAAAGCGAATTAAAAAAAGCTATAGAACTGGCTCTCTCTCATGGAACACAAGCAATTATTGAATGTTTTATGAGTGGTAGAGAGGTTACCAATGGAATTTATAAGGGTGCGAAAGGTATTGTATCATTACCAATAACAGAAATAATTACTGATAACGGTTTTTTTGATTTTGATGCGAAATACAAAGGAGAGTCTAATGAGATTACACCAGCAGATTTGTCTAATGAATTGACTAAAAAAGTAAAAGCTGTAACTAAAGAAATTTTTGAATTATTAGATTTAAAAGGAATTGCGAGAGCAGATTATATTATACAAGATGATGAACCTTATCTAATAGAGATTAATACAGTTCCGGGAATGAGTGCTGCAAGTTTAATCCCTCAAATGGCAGAGCATGAAGGAATAGCTTTAGAAGATATGTTGAATGAGGTTATTAATGGAGCAATTAGTTAATTATCTAATGTAACAATGTTTAATTTTTACATTAGATAATTAACTAATTGTTTCATTGCCTTGGCACGATGGCTAATCTTGTTCTTTTCATCTAAATTCATTTCAGAAAAAGTAATTTCATAGCCTTGAGGTTTAAAAATAGGATCGTAACCAAAACCTTCCGACCCACTTTTTGATTCTGTTATTTCACCTTTAGCAATCCCTTCAAATAAGGTTTCCTTACCATCAATAATTAAAGCGATAACTGTTTTGAAATGAGCATTTCTATTTTCTTTATTTTTTAATCCGGCTAAAACTTTATCCATATTGTCATTTGAATTTCTTTGTGGTCCAGCATAACGAGCGGAATAAATTCCTGGTTCATTATTCAAACTTTCAATTTCCAATCCAGTATCATCAGCAAAACAGTTGTAGCCATATTTATCAAAAACATATTGGGCTTTTTGTAATGCGTTACCAGCTATTGTATCTGAAGTTTCAGGGATATCCTCTAAACAATTTATATCTTCTAAACTTAATAGTTCTATACTATTCCCAATAAGGTTGTTTATTTCTTTAATTTTATTTTTGTTGTTTGTTGCGAAAACAAGTTGCATAAATTTAGTTAATGGTTACGCTTCCAAATATAGGATTGTTTGATGTAGGTTTAAGCCTATTTTATCTTGCAATTATTTATTTTTTTGCTGCTCGTTATCAAAAAAGTAAAATAAAAAGTAATCCAGAATATCGTTATTTTTTATTCGGACTTTCTACTAAAGTTGTTGGTTCTATTGCTTTTGTAATCATCTCATTGTATTATTATCAAAAAGGAGATACATTTCTTTATTTTCAGATTGGAGAAGATCTAAGAAATCATTTGTTTATAAATTTAAAAGAAACGCTCTCTACCTTTTTTACTTCATATTCTGGATTAGGTGGCCTAGAATTTAACCCATTAGAAAAATATAATTATTACTATGAAAGAACTTCAAATTGGGATTTTGGAAGGTTAGTGTTTATTTTTAATTTTATGAGTTTTGGTTCTTATCTAGTGAGTTCTATTCTTATGGCTGTTGTTTCATTTTTAGGTTTGTGGATGGGATATAGAACTATGAATAAAATGTATAAAAGTGCATCAAAATTAATGTTCATTCCATTTTTTTTAATTCCAACTGCTATAATATGG
>JAQXDJ010000022.1 GCA_029251425.1 Vicingaceae bacterium | reverse complement strand
CAAAATTTTAGGATTAAGTTATTTAATGATTATACTTTTTGCTTGTTCTGAAGAAGAGCAAGAAGTAGAAAAAGTAGTTCGCCCAGTTAAATACAAAGAAGTTGGATTTTTGGGTGGCGATAAAAGTAGAACATTTAGTGGCGTTTCGAAAACGGATAAAACGATAAAATTAAGTTTTAGAAGTACTGGAATAATTACAAAACTTGATATTAAATTAGGTCAAAAAGTAAAGAAAGGAAAACTGTTGGCTAAGTTAGATAATAAGCAAGCAAGGTTAAGTTATGAAAATGCTAAATCTTCAATGAATAGTGCAAAATCTCAAATGAATACTGCTAAACTTAATTTAGATAGAGTTCGCTCATTATATGAGAAAGGGAGTGCTGCTTTAAGCAATTTTGAGTCAGCAAAAAACTCTTTTGCAACAGCACAACAAAATTATCAATCGGCAGAAAGAAATGTAAAGATCCAAAAGGAGCAAATAAACTTCGGTTACTTATATGCTCCTGAAGATGGAGTTATTGCAACTGTCACTTCTGAGATTGATGAAAATGTAAGTCCAGGACAAACTGTTGCAACATTAAACTCGGGTACTAATATGCAAATTTCTTTAGGATTACCAGAAAGTATTATTAATCGAGTAAAGCAAGGAATGAGCGTAAACGTGCATTTTACTTCTTTTAAAGATAAAACTTTTTCTGCTGTAGTAACAGAAATTTCACCAGCTCTTGATGCTAATACATCTACATACCCGGTAAGTGTAAGGATAACTGATCTTACAGATGAGATAAAAAGTGGTATGACAGCTGATGTTACTTTTAATTTTGGAGATGAGAGTACTGCTAAAAAAGTATTAGTGGTACCAGCTCATGCAGTAGGAGAGGATAGTAACGGAAGGTTTGTCTTTTTAATAGAAGAAGGAGAAGTAACAAAGGTAAAAAAGAAAAAAGTAGTTATTGGTCAGTTAACAGCAGAAGGGTTTGAAATAAAGTCAGGATTATCTCTAGGAGAAAAAATTGCAGTTGCTGGTTTGCAAACAATGTTAGATGGGCAAGAGGTAAAAATAAATTAGTTAATTTTTAATTAAAAAGTTTGAATACCGTTTACAATTTAATTACTGAAAGATAAATAGATCACCTATGAATTTAGCAAAAATTTCGATTGAAAAAAATAGAATAACCTTAATGGTACTGGTTACTATTATTATTATGGGATTGGTAACTTATTCAAGTTTATCAAGAGATAGCATGCCACCTTTTACTGTTCGTGTAGCTTCCGTAGTATCTTTGTTTCCGGGAGCAAGTCCTGAAAGAGTTGAGCAATTAGTATCCGATAAAATAGAAAAACTAGTTCAAGAGTTACCTGAATTAAAAGAGGTTTCCAGTACTTCTAGAACAGGTGTTTCTGTTGTTACAGTGAGTTTAAAAGATGAAGTGCCACAAGAAAAATTACAAGCGGTATGGGATAGATTACGAAGAAAAATTGGAGCCATAGGAGGATTGCCTCAAGGTGTTCGTCCTAATTTGCAAGATGATGGAATAGGAGATGTTTATGGAATTGTTGTTGGTTTAACTTCAGATGGATATTCTTATTTAGAGATGAAAGAATATGTAGATGACATTAAAGATGATTTAATTCGGTTGCCTGATGCGGCTAAGGTTATTTTAGGAGGAGTACAAGAAGAACGAGTATTTATAGAGTTTGATAATACAAGGTTAAAAGAGTATAATCTTTCAGCATCAAAGCTGCAACAATTAATTGCATCTACTAACATTTTAAGTTCAGGTGGAGAGGTTAATTTGGCTGATGAGCGAATTATTTTAGAGCCTACAGGAAACTTTGATTCTGTAGAAGATATTAGAGAAATGCTAATTTCAGTTGGTAACGGTGATAAATCAGTAAAATTAGGTGACATTACTTCGGTAAGAAAAGGCTACATAAGTCCTGCACAACAAAAAGTGAGGATAAATGGTAAAGATGCGTTATCTATTCATATCAATTTAAAAAAGAATTCTAACGTAATTAAATTAGGAGAGGAAGTTGACTTAGTAGTTAGCGAATGGCAACAAAAACTACCTATTGGTTTAGAGTTAGTAAGAGTTTCATCTTTAGATACATATATAGATGATAAAGTTCAAGGTTTTATAAGTAACCTGTTACAATCTATAGGTATTGTGTTGGTTGTTATGCTTTTGTTTTTAGGCATGAGAACAGGGTTGGTTATTGCAAGCCTAATACCTATTGTTATTATTATGACATTAATGATAATGGGGTTAATGGATATTGGTTTAAACCAAGTTACATTGGCAGCTTTAATTATGGCTTTAGGAATGCTGGTAGATAATGCCATTGTTGTTGCCGAAACAGTAATGGTTAAAATGGAGAAAGGCACTAAACCAAAAATAGCTGCTATTGAAGCGTGTTCAGAATTATTTATGCCATTACTTATTTCAACATTAACAACCTCTGCAGCATTTTTAGCCTTTTTTATGTCTCCTACATCTATGGGAGATATTGTAGGTCCAATTTTT
>JAQXDJ010000446.1 GCA_029251425.1 Vicingaceae bacterium | reverse complement strand
AAATCTAATGGTAGTGAATTTCCTACATAAGGGATATAATCATCTTCATCAAAATCAGGATCATTTTCTGCCTGAGCGTTACTATAGTTAACATTATTCAATAAGAATTTCCCGATACCACCAGTAACTTCTAAAAATAAAGCTCCAGATGACTTCCACTTATAACCAAGCATTGCTCCTAAAGCAAAACCAGTTGTTGAAACATCTGTTTTACCAAAAGAAGGTAAAGTTGTAGTTGTATCAGTAAATGTATTTCCTGAAGCTTTAGAAGTTCTAATTTTCCCATAAAGTCCCATATAAATACCGTCATTACCTTTTTCTGGAGTAAAGAAAGCTTTATATTCAGGAATTATATTCATTTCAGAATAATCATATTCTCCATCAAGAAAAGCATACGCTGGGTTATTAGAAATTCCATCATCAAACATATTTTTTGAAGTGAAATTTAAATTAATACCAACAGAATTATTACTATTTATGGCATATTCATATCCTAATCCATACTTTGAAAAAGCAAAACCTAAAACATCTAAACTTAAATCATGTTGAGCTTTAACAGTAAATCCTGTAAATAATAAAGCTGCTATAATTAATTTTTTCATATCTCTATTTTTTTAATTTAAATAAGGAATAAAAAACTCATCAGCAAAACTATGCTGATGAGTTTAAATACTATATTACCAAAGTGTTTTGTAAGTTACATTTGCTTTTGGTCCTTTACCATAAGCAACACCTACAGCTCTAACAGCAGCAATTCTTTCACTTTCTTGTTGTTGTTCCTTAACTGTATATTTCCATTCTCTAGCATCAATTTGCTTAACTTTTGCAGCAATTTTGTTCGATAATGTTCTAGCTTGTGGAGCACAAGATGCATCAGGATCAATAGAAGCTAACATAGCTCCTGCTTCTTCAGCAGCTGCCATATCTTGTGAAGCATTCCAAATACCAGTAGCTTTTTGTAATTTTTGTTTACAATCTCTATCGATTTGTTTTTGATAAATCGGTTTAATTGCATTCATAGCCTTAACATAACACTCTTCACAAGCACTAGGAATACCTGTTAAAACAAAAATAGCTTGCTCATATTCATTTTGATCAGCTAAAGTATTTGCTTTTTTGATAATCAAATCACAGTTATCTTTGTAATACTGGATGATTTTTTCTTTACCAGTCTTAACAAAAGCTTGAATATCAGCATTTTTAGGACTAATTCTCTTTAATGCAGAGATATAAGCTTTGTTTTCATTTGTACCAACTCCTTTAACAGAAATTGTTTCACTAGCAAAAACAGTACCTTCAATTCCATCACCTATATATAAAGTAATATCTAAATTATAAGCATGCATTGGTGGTGGCCCTGGTAAGATGTCTTTACTCATTACCGCTACATTAGCTGAAATAATAAATCTAGTATTAAAAGGACTACCTCCTAAACCATTTTTAGTTACAACTTGCTTTAACTTATTAGTTAAGTTTTTTCTTGCAATTTTTGGCATCCCTTCAATAGTTGGAGGAACCCAAGATGTCAACATAATTCTGTTTTCATCTTTTGATGCTGTTTGAGCAAAACTGATTGAACTCGAAAGTACAAGTGTTGCAGCCAACAGCAATTGAGTGATTTTTTTCATAATTAATTTAATTAAATTAGTTTTTATTTACCTCCAAGGATAATTGTAGCACGTCCTAAACCTTTCATAACAACTTTATTAGGAATCAAGTAAGGCTCACTTTTTAAGACTTTACTTAAACCTTTAACAAATTTTCTTGCATCTTGCGCTCTACCTTTAGCATTGAATAAATCAATTCTAACTTGCTCAAATAGCATCATTGTTTCAGTTGCGTCAGTTGTACTAAATCTACCTTTTACAGTATTATCAGCCATCCAGTCTTCAATAATCGTACCAAGTTCTTCATCATCTGGACCCATTTCAGTTTCTAAGTCTCCATCAAAGTCACCACCGTCCCAAGTTTGAATTCTAACAATAATTTCTCTTCCGTTTGCAAACATATCTTCGAAATGTGTTTGTAAACTTCCTGTAAAGTTATCAATATGTGCAGTTACAGCTTCTTTCAATAAAACTGGTGCCTCAGCACTAAATGAAGGCGCTCCTGTTCCATTTGCACCTGCGATTTGTTTATCAGTATAAGCATCTAAGCCTTGTAATATAAATGTAATTGATTTTTTAGGTCCAGTTTGATTTACTGTCCAAGTCATTTGAATAATAATATCCGCCTTTGCAACCTTTTTTAATGCATCAATTGGATTTTCAGCAATAGAAGCTCCATCTTTAGACATTCTCATGTTATCTTCTGCTGCATTAGACTCTAAAGTTTTAATAGCAGATTCCATGTTTTTTAATGGGAACCCTCTTTCAGCCATCATATCATTAATAGATGCGATTACCAAAAGTAAATCTGTATCTTCTTGCATTGCTTTTTTATAATCAGGTATTTTAACTTTAGTTCCTTGATTATCAAATTCCATCATGTAACCGTTTTTGTTACACCATGCATCACTTGGTACAACCATTAATGTTGGTTTTTTTGCTTGTCCAAATGCTAATGTAAACCCTGTTAATATTAGGGTTAATGCTATAAATGTTTTTTTCATAATTCTTATTTTTTATTGTGTTATAGTTAGTAATCGTTTATTTTGGTAAAATACCATCTTGTATC
>JAQXDJ010000238.1 GCA_029251425.1 Vicingaceae bacterium | reverse complement strand
AAAGGCTGAACAAGGAGAAGAAATAGTTGAAAAAGTTGCAACAGAATTTTCTGATGTAAATTTTGATGATTTAGGAAGTGATAGCGCTGAGTAATCACTTATAGTATAAATAAAAAGGGCTTCAATTAAATTGAAGCCCTTTTTTCTTGCCTTATGTTTTTTTAGAGAACTTTAAATTCTACACGTCTGTTTACTGCTCTGCTATCATCATCTAGGTTCTCAGTAACAGGTTGACTTTCTCCATAGCCCTTGCTAGTTAAACGAGTTTTTTCTATTCCCTTTTCAGCTAAATAGTTTAAAACTGATTTTGCTCTATCGTCAGATAGTTTTCGATTGTATTCATCACTTCCTTTGTCATCAGTATGTCCGCCAATTTCAATTTTCATATCTTTATTATCAACAAGTATTTTATATAATCTGTCAATCTCATTAAAAGATTCTGATTTTAAATCAGCCTTATTAAATTCAAAGAAGATGTTGTTTAACCGAATGGCTTCTCCCTTTTCAATAGGAAGTAAGTAAAGGTCTTTTGATTTTTCGTTGTATTCTTTTAAATCTTTCAAATCTAAATTTTCACTAATAGGGTAAAACGCTGCCTGTTGTGCAATAAAGCTGTATTTTTTTCCTGTAGGTAAAATTATTTTATATGCTCCAGTAGTTGGATCTGAAGTTGCTTTCCCTAACTCTACATTAGCTTCTAAATCGTAATACCTAATTTCGGCTTGCATTGGTAGGTTTGTTTTTTTGTTATATGTTACTCCTGAAATTAATGATACAGGATCTGGTTTTTCAGCATTTCCAATTTTCCAAATATCACCTCCTGAAGAAAAATAAGCAACTTCACCTTTTGCATCTAAAAAGTAACCCAATTCAGAGCTTACAGTATTTACTTTAGGCCCTAAATTTTTTGGTTCGCTCCAATTTGTCCAACTATCATCTAATCTTTTAGACACAAAAACATCATCATTACCATAACCTAAATGTCCTTCAGAAGAAAAGTATAATGTTTTATTATCAGACGCTAAAAAAGGTAGCGTTTCATCTCCAAAAGTGTTTAGCGTTTTCCCCATGTGTTTTGGCTTCGACCATTTATTATCGTCAGTTAAAAAACTTACATAAAGATCTTTTTCACCTAAACCTTCTTTGCGCTCCAAAGAGGTTAATAATGTTTTGTTATCAGAACAAAGGAAATATGAAACATATTTATTGTCATTGTAATAGTCTTCAATTTCGAATGTTTTAGGTATTCCCCAACCATTTGCAGTTTTGTAGGTTATAGAAAGACCTGATCCATCTTTAGTTCCGTCAGCTTTATATTTATTCCCAATTACTAGAGAATTATTATCTGGAGAAGCAGATACGGGGAAATTACTTCCTTTATTATTTAAAGGGAAGCCCATGTTTTTTAAAGGTGTCCACTCACCATTTTCATCTAAAGTAGAAATCCATATATCTTGATCATCATTAGCATCACCCGTATTTTCAGGATGGTCATCTCTTGTAACGTAAAGGGTTTTTCCATCAGCAGCAACAATAGGGGTAAGCTCATCATATTTAGAATTTATATTGGCACTCAGTTTTTCTTTCTCGCCAATACCTTCTGAATTTTCAACTAAGTTTAATTTTTTAGGAAACTTAAGGACTTTAATGTAATCAATTTCCATTTCCATTTTATTTCCTGTAAAAAAACCAACTTTATATCCATGGTATCTATTTCCACCTTTTTTATGAACTTGGGTGCCATTAATGTAATACGTTAAATTACTTGCTTCTTTCACAACTTTTAATGTATTATATTTATTATAACCTTTATTAATAACACTGTTTTCAACATAATCAACCTGAACATGTCCTTTTTTACTGTAATAATGATCTACTTTAAGATCTCCATTTGCAGTAATTAAAAATTTACGATAAGAACTATTGTCGTTGTACATCGAGTGCATAAATCCTATGCCAGAAGATTTAGTTCCTGATTTTTGTTTGAATTTAACTTCAATAGACCAATCTTCTTCATCTGGAGAAATGTTCTCAAGCCCTTTATAGACCCATCTAGAAGATTCTGTTTTGTTTTTAAAAGTATAATGACCGTTTTTTATTTCATATTTGGTATTAGAACTATTCTCAACAAACCAACCAAATGAATTGTCATTGAAGTCCTCATCAATTAATACTGTTTCTTGTGCGGTTGCATTAAAAAATACCCCTAAACTTAAAATTGTTAATGTTAATTTTCTCATGTTAAAATAATTTCTTCAAAAATAGAGATAACGTGATTATTATGAAATAGGGCATATGGCGTATAAATAAAAAACCCACTAACATTTAAGCT
>JAQXDJ010000430.1 GCA_029251425.1 Vicingaceae bacterium | reverse complement strand
CAATAGAGAGTGATACTTTTAATAATTTTAGGCAAATATTTTAATACTATCGACTAACTTAATGTTTATGGGGTTTTCTAAAGAAATTATTGGCTGGTACCACCAAAATAAACGCGATTTACCATGGCGAAAAACAACAGATCCATATCAAATTTGGTTATCAGAAATCATTTTACAACAAACTCGAGTAGATCAGGGGCTCGCTTACTTTAATAAGTTTATAGAAAACTACCCTACTGTTGACTTATTAGCGAATGCCTCAGAAAAAGAAGTTTTAAACCATTGGCAAGGATTAGGATACTACTCTAGAGCCAGAAATTTACATTTTACCGCAAAACTTATTGTAAACGAATATAAAGGAGTTTTTCCTACAGAATATAAAGATGTATTGAGTTTAAAAGGAGTTGGAGAATATACCGCTGCAGCAATAACCTCTTTTGCTTACGGACTAAACTACCCTGTTATAGATGGAAATGTTTATCGTGTACTTTCTCGTGTTTTTGGTGTTGAAACACCAATTGATTCTACTTTAGGAAAAAAAGAGTTTAAAGAATTGGCAAATGAATTAATTGATTCTAAAAATCCAGCAGACTACAACCAAGCAATAATGGAATTTGGAGCATTACAGTGCAAACCTAAATTACCAAAGTGTGAAGATTGTCCACTTCGGCTATCTTGTTTTGCATTGGAAAACGATTTAATTGCTGAACTCCCTAAAAAAGAGAAAAAAATAAAACAACGAAATAGGTTCTTTAACTACGTGGTGGTTATTGATGAAGATAACATCTATTTAAAAGAAAGAACTGACAAAGACATTTGGATTGGACTATATGATTTCCCACTGATTGAATCAACTAAAAAAATAGACTCTTTTAAGACTATTAAAGATTCTTATAACGATTCTGATTTATCCTTATCAGAAAAATCGATTGAATTTAAACACATCTTAAGTCACCAAAAAATATATGCTACATTTTGGTTGGTAAACGCTAAAAACAGCAATTATTTTGATGCTAATTTTACCAAAATCCCATTAAAAGAAATTAACAATTACCCTGTTCCTAAATTGATAGATAATTATCTCCAATCAATTCTATAAATTCATATATTTGATATAATTATTAGACAAATAAAAATGGCAGGAATTAACAAAGTAATTTTAGTAGGAAACTTAGGTAAAGACCCAGAAGTTAGATATTTAGAAGGCGGAACTGCTGTTGCAAATTTTCCAATTGCAACATCTGAAACTTATAAAGACAGAACATCTGGTGAAAGAAAAACCAATACAGAATGGCACAACATTGTTGTTTGGAGAGGTTTAGCTGAAATTGCTGAAAAATACCTAAAAAAGGGTTCTCAAATTTATTTGGAAGGAAAACTAAGAACAAGGCAGTGGCAAGATAAAGACGGTAACAATCGTTACACAACAGAAATAGTTGCAGACAACTTACAAATGTTAGGAAGAAAAGATGATGGAGCTTCAGCTGCTGCACCTGCAAGTTCTAACACAAATACTACTCCTGCTGCAAAACCAACACCATCAACCCCTTCAGAAATAGACAATTCAACCAATGAGGTTGATGATTTACCATTTTAATAAACTTTTAATTTAAACATTGGACCCCGAACCCATATTCTCATTTATTTTATTAGCAGGTTTAATTAAACCATTTGCTACAGGGACATTAATAGCTATTATAGTATTATTAATTCTATTACTTTTTTCTGCACTAATATCAGGAGT
>JAQXDJ010000397.1 GCA_029251425.1 Vicingaceae bacterium | reverse complement strand
AAAACATAGAATACATTATTATAGATGGACTTTCTACTGATAAGACATTAGATATTGTAAATAAATATAAAAATGAAATTGCTTTAATTGTTTCAGAAAAAGACAACGGACTTTATGATGCTATAAACAAAGGAATTAGTTTAGCAAGTGGAGAAATTGTAGCTAACTTAAATTCAGATGATTTTTACATTGATGAAAATGTTATCTCTGATGTTGTCGAAAAATTCAAAAAGGAAAACACAGATCTTCTTTACTCAGATTTATACTATGTAGAAGAAGAAAATACAAATAATATTACTCGCTTTTGGAAATCTGGAGCATACAAAAAAGGAGCATTTTTTAAAGGCTGGATGCCTCCACACCCTACCTTTTTTGTAAAAAAAGAAATCTATAACAAATACGGTGTTTTTAACTTAAAATTAAAATCCGCAGCTGACTACGAAATTATGTTACGATTCATCCACAAATATGAATGTACGGCAAGTTATTTAAGCCGAGTAACTGTTAGAATGAGAGTTGGTGGTGTAAGCAATGCTAGCTTATCTAACAGAATTAAAGCCAATAGAGAGGATAAACTAGCATGGAAAATAAACAGTTTAAAACCTAAACCATTCACTTTTATCCTTAAACCTCTTTCTAAAGTTAATCAATTTTTCAACAAAGGTTAATCAAATCTTTTAGCTGATTCCTCTTTCTTTTTCATCAACTTGTAAGTCAAAAATATTTCATGAGCACCTGCAGAGTAATCCGCAATATCTGTCATATTATAATCATAAGAATAACCAAATGATAAATTTTTCCAATTTAAACCTAACATACCAACTACAGCATTACTGTGTCGATATGAAGCTCCAATCCAGTATTTCTTTGCATAAAGTGCTTTAACATTCAAATCAAATTGAAAGGGAGCTCCAGCAACATATTTAACCAATGTAGAAGGTACTAAATCAATTTTATCATTCATCTCAAAGTTATACTCTCCAAACAAATAATAATGTCTTGATAATTTAGGGGAGTCTATATTTTCTGTACTACTGTAAATATTTCGTTGTAAAAGTTGAGGTGAAGATAAACCCACCTTATATTTCTCTGTGTAATAAAGGATACCAAAATTAATATCTGGAGAAATTGAATTTACTTTTAATGTATTTAATGTTGCATCATCTCCTTCATCTGGTCTTAAATATGCTCTATTGATATCATGAAAAAATAACATTCCTGCTAAACTAAATGACAATTTAGCCTCATCATTTAATGATAAATGGTAAGCATAAGAAAGCTGAACCCCTTGCTCACTAATTGGTCCTGTTTCATCTCTATAAACATAACCTCCTACACCCATTTTTTCTCCAACTTTTGAATGCATACTGAAAAATTGAGTTTTAGGTGCACCTTCAATTCCATTCCATTGAGCTCTTGCAGCTAGAGTAAATGGTATGTAATCAACAGTTCCTGCTTCAGCTGGGTTTAACAGGTAATTATTAAACATATATTGACTTGTTAATGGTATCTGCTGAGCAGAAACAACATTAGCCATGCAAACTAATAAGAATATTCTTAATATATTTTTC
>JAQXDJ010000232.1 GCA_029251425.1 Vicingaceae bacterium | reverse complement strand
ACTTTGTTGATAAGGTGTTTAAAGCCGTTTTAAATCAAATGCTTGATTCTGCTAAGTTTGTACTAACCAATTAGGTAATAATGTTTAAGATATTTGGAAAAAAGAAAGTTAAGGAGAATGTTGTTGCTAACATTTTCGTAAACTCTATTTTAAATACAGTTGATAATGGCTTTGCTGAAATTGCAGGTATTATTAATGATTCTCCAGAATTTATCAGTTCTCCTCAAATTTCTTCTGCAGATGACAATGCCTTTACTTTAATTATAATTGCTGCTAACATCCATTTTATTCCAGAACACATTCATGACGCTAAAGAAGAAAGAATTACAACTCTTATTTTTTCTAAACTAAGTAATGTGTTTGATTGTGATCAAGAAAAATTAGAAAAAGTAGTTAAGGAATATCAATGTTATTTAATGAAGAAAAATCACCCTTCAAAAAACATGCTCTATGCTGTTTCAAAAGGTATTTTTTGGAAATATGATTTAAACCAATACCAAGATGAGTATTTTAAAAACATGAGAAGTCCAAATCCTATGTTTTTAAAAAGATTAGATGAAGCTATGGATAGTTTTATTTGGAATTGGGACGCTTTTAAGCAGAAGTATCAGATTGTTTAGCTTTATTCTTTGCCTTTATTAAAAACACCAAGTTAATTGTTGCTATTGCTACATTAGTTACTATAATAGGAATTGAAAACCCTAAAAAAATTCCATAGGCAACAAACAATAAACATCCTACAATATTTACCATTCTTAGCTTTACTACATCTTTCATTAAAAAAGATAACAACACTACCAAAGAGGCTAAATAACCTATTATTTCTGTTAGAGAAAAATATTCCATATTTTAATTTAAATTAAATTGTTTATCTGCCATATCACAAATGGCATCACCAATTGCTAAACAAGAAGTTGCTGCTGGTGAAGGAGCATTTAACACATGAATACTCTTATCCTTATACTCAATTCTAAAATCGTCTTTGGTATCTCCTTGTTCATTTAACAACATTGCCCTCACCCCTGCGCCACCAGGTTTAATATCATCCATTGTTAAATCAGGAATCATACGTTGTAAAGTTTTAAGAAATAACTTTTTAGAAAAAGCTCTTCGATATTCATCTACTGCAAAGCCAAAATTATTAAAGAACAATTTCCAAGTTCCTTTGTAGCTTAATGCATCGTAAGTATCTCTTAAATTAAAATCAGTTTTACCATAGCCCTCTCTTTTAAAGGTAAATACAGCATTTGGTCCACACTCAATTCCTCCATTAGTCATACGTGTAAAATGGACTCCTAAAAAAGGAAATGCTGGGTTTGGAACAGGGTAAATTAAGTTCTTTACTTTATGTTTTGCCTGTTCTGTTAAATCGTAATAATCTCCTCTAAAGCCAACCACTTTTTCTTTTAAGTCAACCTTATCTTTTTTTGCCAATCTATCAGCTTGTAAGCCTCCACAAAAAATCATATACTTGGTTAAATACTTGTTTTTTGAAGTTACTACCTCTGTAGTTTCTGCTCCATGAACATAATCCAAAACTTCTTCTCCTAATACAATATTACTATCTTCTTGTTTTTCCTCAACCAGTTCTGCTAGCTTTTCTGTTGTTCCTCTATAATCAATTATACCAGTACAAGGCACCCAAATACCTCCAATACTTTTTACATAAGGTTCTATTTCTTTTACCTGATCTCCTGTAATTTTCTCTATGCCTTCTGTATCATTTGCTATTCCATTATCAAAAATTTTATTCATAAATGGTAATTCACTCTCCTCAACAGCAACTACCACTTTTCCACAAACATCATGTTTAATGTTATGTTCTTGAGCAAATTTTACCAACTGCCTTCTTCCATCAACACAATTTTTAGCTTTATAAGAACCTGGCTTATAATATAATCCAGAATGAATTACACCAGAATTATTTCCGGTTTGATGATCAGCTAGTTTTTTCTCTTTTTCTATCACCAGAATTTTTAGCGTAGGATATTTTAATTGCAACTTATAAGCTGTTGCAGCTCCAACAATTCCTCCACCAACTATGGCAATATCGTAAATCTTTTTGTTTTCCAAAGCGATAAAATTTATACTTCAAAGATACAGGTTATTAGTAGAGTACAAAATGGAATCCTTCTTGACTTTCTCCTAAAAAAAGGCTAACTTCGTTTAACATTAATGTAAGTCGCATTGAAAACGCGATCAACAAATACATTGGCTTTCATAACAAAACAACACTATGAATAAATACTACATATGAAAAAATCATTAGGACTCTTAATTATATTAGCCGTTTTTGTGCTTAAAACTAATGCGCAGACATTAGATGAAACCAATATTACTGGAACATGGTCTGTAGAAAGAGTTAACAATCTAATCGAATTACCTCCTGAACAAAAGGAGCAAATGGAAATGTTAAAAGCTGCATTCTTAGAATCAAAATTTATATTCAAGGATGACAAGAATTTTTCTTTCGATTTTAAATTTGAAGATATGAGAATAAAAGATGCTCATTGGAAATATAATGACTTAACAAAATCTTTCATTGTTCAAGAGTGGAAAGACAAAGAAACTGATAAGCAGAAACTAATGATTATATCTACTAAAAAAGAAGTAAATAAAATAATCTTCTTCCTTGCTGAATCATTCTTTACATTAGAAATGCGAAAGGAAAAATAAATAAATAAATAAAGAACAGCCAACAATCTCTATATTTCATTATGTTGGCTAATTACTCTACATTTGGTATCAACAAAACGAAAACATAGAGTAGCGTTGGCTATAATTTAATCACTATGAAATATTTCACCCTAATTATTCTTTTAATTATTACCACAAGGGTATTTAGCCAAGAATTAATAATTGATGATTCTATTGTTTTAAAAAAAGGAATTTACAGAAATTTTCAAGAATTCAAATTCAATTCTCCTTCGCTACCACTTAATTATGAGGTTATTCCCCGTCAATTTAAATTATTTAAGATTGATCATACAACATATCATATCAATATAACAAAAGAAGATTCTAAAAAACTTGGTAACATTTTTGGATTTTGTGACGGTATTAAAGTTTATTTCAGAGAAGAATTTTACATGAAAGATCTTAGACCGAAATTAACTTCAAGAACTGAATTTGAAGAATTTAAATTCCTTGGTTTATATTCTTCTTTTGAATGCATCATAGCTACTGATAATACTTATGTCAACCACTCAATTGATGAGTTTGTACAAGCTATAAATATTAATGATGAAAAGATAATTATTGTAAAACAAAAACAACTTAAAAACATACTAATTAGTTCCCCTGACTTACTTAATGAATACTCTCAATTATCAAGAAAAGAAAGGGTTAAAAACGAAACAATCATCAACTTCCTCAATAGATACTCCGTTAGACAAAAGAAAAGTAAAGGTATTTTCAGGGGGAAAACCATAAATCTGACTGAATCAAATTTATTTATAAAGCACCAGTTAACTGACACAACAATTGATTTTTATCATAAAAGAATTCTTGATAAATTTTCAAACAACCCTTATTTCAGTCATGTTAAACTCAAAGAAGAATTTCACAAAAATGGACAACGAAAATCATCAGGAATTATAATCAAACACAACTTTTGTGGCGAAAGCCCCTATCCTTACAGGATTGGCAAGTGGGTAGAGTTTGATGAAGATGGAATAATAATAAAAGAAATATCATATGATATTTGTCAAAACAGAATAAAAAAATAGCCAACAATTTCTATATTTCATTATGTTGGTTGATTACTTTATCTTTGGTCTCAACAAAACGAAAACATAGAGTTGTCGTTAAACGAAACTTAAGATTCACTCCCTTCCAGTGCTTCTGTTTTAGGAACTCTTAATAATAAAAGAAAGCCTATTACAAAAAATACAATTAGCATTAGTACAGATTCTCTTATGCTAAACATTCCTTCTATAAAACCAAAAAAGAATGTTCCAATTACAATTCCCATTTTCTCAAGCACATCATAAAAACTAAAGTATGAAGCATGATCTTCTGTTTCTGGCAATAATTTAGAGTATGTAGAACGTGATAAGGATTGTATTCCTCCCATTACTAAACCAATTGTTGCAGCAATTAAATAAAAATGAATTGGTGTATAAACAAAAGCATAAGCAACAACACATATTACTGCCCAAATAGCCACTACTATACCTAAAGTTTTAATATTTCCTATTTTTTTAGATAAATAAGCCATTAAATAAGCTCCTGCAACAGCAATAAACTGTATAACTAATATACTCACAATTAAACCAGTTTGCATTTCTCCTTCTCCCCAAGTAATTTCTTTAGTACCAAAAAACACAGCCATTAACATTATGGTCTGCACCCCCATACTATAAGTGAAAAATGCTGCTAAATAACGTTTTAAACTTTTCTGAGTTTTCAATTCAGCCCACACCTTCTTTAACTCATTAAACCCTTTACTTAATCTATTACCTTTTGGTTTATGGTTATAAATATTACTTGGTAACCCTCTAAAAGTAATTTGACCAAAAGCTACCCACCAAACACCTGTCATTACAAAGGCATATTCAGCAGGCATGCTAAAACCCTGAATTAAAACTAAAGAGATTATTAATAAAAGTGATGCTCCTATATAACCTCTCGAATAACCTTTAGCACTTACTTTATCGTGTAAATCTGGTGTAGCAATTTCAGGTAAATAAGCATTATAAAAAACTAAGCTCCCTGAAAAACCTATACTTCCAAGTAGCACGGAAATCATTCCTAACTCTAATGGTACTTTATTAAAAAAGTAAAAGCTAATACAAGATAAAGCCCCCAAATAGCAAAAGAATTGCATGTATGTCTTTTTATTACCTGAATAATCGGCAATACCTGAAAGTAATGGAGATAAAAATGTAACGATTAAATAGGATAAGGAAATGATGTATGAATAGATTTCTGTGTTAACAAACTCCAATCCTAAAAACGTGACAATCTCATTAGTGTTTCCTTCGTAAAAAATTGGAAAGATAGCTGAAGTAATTACCAATGGATAAACTGAATTTGCCCAGTCGTACATTGTCCATGCACTAATTACTTTTTTATCGTTTTTATTAAATGACATCTTGAAGATGACAAAATAGATAAATTAATTACAAGTTTCGCAATATAGCTTTTTAACTTCTACATTTTTCAGGTTCTGAAAGCTCATATTTGGTGCTCCAAACAGATTACAAAAGCGTTCTTTATTTAACTCTTTTGCTTTATCCATAAAGCCTACCAACTCTTTGTCTGTTACTTTTTCTTTATTATAAATGGCAACTGTTAAAAATGTATAAAGAAACTCTTCATCAATATTCTCCTTCATAGCAAATGGCTTCATCAAGTCTATTGCCCAATCTATTCTTAATTGAAACATAAAATAATTGGCTATTCTTAAACTTTGATCCCTATCTAACTTAGAAGAAAACAATGCACTCTTAACGCTCTTCAATGCTTTCTCCCTCTCTCTAAATTTCTTATTGTCATAATAATAATCAGCCGAAATAATATTATAATTTAACTCTAATCGATTAATCATCCATTTTTCAATACTTGTATTGGCTAAAGCTCTTATTTCTCTCAACAACACTTTAGGATCAGCTTCGGAAGTATAATTATTAGAGAAAATAAGTAGTCTTAATACTGTTTTATTGTATCGTAAAAACTCATTTGCAGGATCTACCACTAATTGTGTTTCAAGTTCACGAAGTAAATACCTGTTTAAACTATCTTTATTATTTGTTTCAGATAAATACCATCTGAGCGCAATTTGATTATTAATAAATGATACTGTTTCTTTAGAATGAGGTATTTTAATGTCCAAAATCTTCCCTGAGCCAATGTTTCCATTCTCAATATTTTTTAGCATTACAGATTGATAAACTTTTGCTTTTCCGTAATCTTTTTCTGCTAAAGCTTTATTAAACCATTCAGGCAAAACTCCAAAAAGAGATTCATCCATAAACACTTTTTCCACTACCAATGTTATTTCAGCTTTTCTCTGACTCGCTAAATAAGGCTCTAAATCATAAGTTAACTTATCCGAATTTATAAATGCTCTTAATTCATCTTTAGAAAGTGCTGTCAGCTCCTCCTCATAAGGAGACCCTTTTATAGATTCATAAAAGCCTTCGTAATTTTCTTTTGTAATAATATTGGTTTCTACATCTTGTAATTTATATTGCTTAATTACCTTTAAAATACTATTCGCTCTCTTTTTTTGAATTATTTCATTTGCTTTTATATTACCATCTAAAGAAGAATAAGCAGTAACATTAATTCGTTTTAAACTAAATCTATTTAAACTTAACGAATCTAAAAAAGGTTTTAAATCAGCACTGTTATATTCTGCTTTGTTTAACTCAAATGGCACTGTAAATGCTAGTTGATTCATTACAGAGTCTGCCCTACTACTTACAGACAATGTATCTAACATAAAGTTTAAATCTAATGACTTTAAATTATCACCTCCTAAACTGTTATAAATTATAGTTTGGCATAAACAGTTATCTTTTAATATTAAGATATTAAACTCTACATTATTGGTATCAATATATTCAGGGATTGGACCTAATGAGACTTCTAATTCATTCCCTTTTTTTAATTCATTTTTACCAAAAAGTTGAGATTTAGAAATTGGTTCGAGTAATACTCCTTTATGAACTTTAGATGGATAAACCTTATTTCCTTCTCCGCAATTAAATTGACTTCTATCAATTATATCTAGCGCAATTCCATCATTAGATTCTTTTAAAATTGTTTTTAATAGTGCTAAATCATGGTAATAAAAGTATATCTCCCCGTTTTTAAAAAAAATATTATCCGACATTAAATGAGGTAAATAAGAGTATTTCTTATCTATTTCTGCACATTTCGTTTTATCATAAGGCTTAATTCCATAATCGTCTCTCATTGGTTTTGCTCCAACTGGCAAAACAAACGGCTGAGAACCTACAACATGTGTTGCTACAATGGTTTTCTTTTCCTCCTCTTCTTCTAACATTATGGAAATGCCATAATTTACATATTTATCATTACTCAATATGACTTGTCCATCTTTAGAGTTCATCCAATATAATGCAATTGCTTTTGCAACATTATCGTAAGATTTTAATTTTGTTTTTTTTGTTTCTCCAGGAAGCTTTGTATAAGTATCTACTATTAATTTATAACAATTCTCCCCTACCTTTCCGTGCATTCCATTATAATATAATACTCTTTTAAATGGCGAATCTTTTTTTGCTGAAGGTTGTTTATGCTCAACTCTACCTGCTCTTAAAATATAAAATGTTTGATCTTCAGCTGCGAGGTCAAGAATGCCATCTTTTGTGAAAATTGGTAAGTTTCTACTTTCTCTAAAAGAATCTATTTTTTCTTGAACTAGACTTTCTAAAAACTCTTTATCATATTTATAATCTACATCATCTATCCCTTGCTGAGCAGATAAGCCTAGTGTGAGAAATAAAAATAATATTGATAAATATGTTTTCAATTAACGTTGTTTAATTTAATTCTAAATCAATTTTGATACCACAAAATAAATATAAATACAATAAGCTGCAAAAAGTACAAATCCTCTAACTCTATTAATCTTAAATCCGACAATCATTAAAGGAAAAACCAATAAAGAGATTCCAAGCACCCAATAAATATCATTGGTAAGCACTTGTAATGAAACTGGAATTTCTTTAACCATTGCAGTTATACCAACTACCCCTAAAATATTAAAAATATTAGAGCCTATTAAGTTCCCTACCGATATGTCTGTATGCTTTTTAAATGCTGCAACCACAGATGTTATTAATTCAGGCACACTCGTTCCAAAAGCAACAATAGTTACTCCTATTACATGTTCACTCACACCAAAATTAGATGCAATTTTTACCGCACCTTCTAACAACCAATTCGCACCAAAAGCCAAGCCAATTGCGCCAGCAACTATAAATACAATATTTACAAATACCCTAGATTTTTTAACTTCTTGAATATCTTCTTCTAATTCTTCTGTATTGTTTTGTTTTTTAGCACTCCAAAACATGTAGAAATTAAAAGCAATAAGTCCTAAAGTAAATATTACTCCTTCATACCATTCTATTGTCTGGTTCGAAATAAAAATATAAAACAAAATGGTAGCTCCCATCATAATTGGCCAATCTACAATTGCTGTAGATCTTTTAACCGTTATGGGTAATATCATTGTAGTTATTCCTAAAACCAACGCAATGTTAGCTATATTAGAACCTAAAACATTTCCAATAGCCAATTCAGGATGACAATTTAAAGCCGCTTTTAGACTAACCAATAATTCTGGTGCTGATGTTCCAAATGAAACAATGGTCATACCTATAACCAATGTTGGGATGTTAAATTTAAGTGCAATACCAACTGCTCCTCTAACTAGCGCTTCTCCAGCAACTATTAAAACAATTAGACCGCCTATTAATAAAACGTATTCCATTAATCTTTATCAGATGTAGTTTGGGGTTCTTCTTTTGCGTAAGGGCTTCTCCTTTGTACTGTTTGAGATATGGGTATTGAGTCTTGAGTTTTGGGTTCCGTTGTAGTTGTTTCTGTTTTTTCTCCGTTAGCTGTTAATTTGTCTTTACTAACTAAAGGGTCTTTTTTCTCTTCTCCTGTCTCTTGTTTCTTTTCTTTATCTCCTTTAATCAAGTCTTTCACTTGCTTTTCAACATCAACTTTATCCTTAATATTATTAATGTCTTTTGCTCCCTCTCTTATTTCTCTTTGAATATCTCCTGTAGCATTTTTTATTTCTCGCATTCCTTTCCCTAAACCTCTAGCTAACTCAGGAATTTTTTTAGATCCAAAAAGCATAATGATAACCAAAACTATAAAAAACAGCTCTGCTCCTCCTGGCATTCCAAATAATAAAACAGTATTCATTTTTCTTTTTTATTAGATAACAAATGTAAGAAATTATCTACCCTTCGACTTCGCTCAGGATGACAATTTCAAAATCAAAAAAAAGCTCTGATATTTCTATCAGAGCTTTTATATAAAA
>JAQXDJ010000386.1 GCA_029251425.1 Vicingaceae bacterium | reverse complement strand
GACTACAAGAGATTTTGAAACATATTTTTCATTATTTAAATTACAAGAAACTTTTATTAAACCACCGGATGTTTTAATTTACCTAAGAGCTTCTGTACCTACTTTAGTAAACCAAATACAAAAGCGTGGAAGGGATTATGAAGAAAGTATTCGATTAGATTACTTAAAGCGTTTAAATGAGCGTTATGAGGCTTGGATTTCTACTTATGATCAGGGAAAACTATTAGTGATTGATGTTGATGCTAATAATTTTTCTGAAAATGCAGAAGATTTGGGTAAGATTATTCAGTCTATTGATGCTGAGGTTGGTGGATTGTTTGATGGTAAGTAATACCCTCACATAAAATTCGTTATTCCAGCTTGATTGGAATCTCATAATTATAATATAGAAGTCCTGATGTAATCAGGACTTTTTTATTTTATGTCATTCTGAACAATGATTTATGCTAAATTTATTTAGCAGACAAATCGCAGTGAAGAATCTAAATGAAATAAACCTGCTTGTCATTGAATTAGATTATTTATTTCATTTTATAATTCTGATAAGAATTGAGGATGAAATATGCCCCGAATGTTAGCTTTCTTTAAGGAGTTTAGGTTGAAAAGAAATTGTATGATTAACTTCCATGTGAGGCTTATCTGATGGAGATCAAAGTGAAAGAGAAATAGTATTCTTATTGTGGGTAAATTAAATAGATTCTTCACTGTAGTTTTCTAATGATTATAAATCAATTGAAAACTACAGTGAAGAATGACATGGGTGTTAAGGAAAAAATTTAAAGCACAAAAAAAAAGCCCCGCTTACGCGAGGCTTTAATTTTATAGTTTTCTTTTTAAGACTAGGTCTTAAAAGTGGAACATTAAAGTAATAGAACCACCATTGTTGTCAGTGTCAATTCCGAATGCACTTGAAGCTCCTGAAGTATGCTTTCTAGCAACGTTAGAAAAATCAGTAGCACCAGTAGATACAGTATATTCTTCAGTATCAACTTCTCCGTTTCCAGTTGAAGACATCATTAATCCCCATCCGTACTCCATAGCTACAGACATTTTTGGAGCAAAGAAATACTCAACACCAATAAAACCTCTTAATTGTAACATGAAAGTAGATCCGTTAGTGTTTTTTAACACTCTTTCGTTTGCGTTACCATTGTATGCAGTATTGTTTCCAAAATCAAATTGAGTTGATTGGTGAACGTTACCAGCAGCAGCAGTTCCAGAAGAAGCATCAGCATAAGTATATTCAGTTCCTGAACCACCAAAAGAAATTAAAGCCTCACCACCGTAAAAACCTTGTAATCTAGTGTTTCCTTTTCTTTTTTCGATACCACCACCTAAAGTGATCATCATGTTTGACATTTTCATTTCGTCAGTAACTTCTCCAGTTAAAGTAGTTAATGAAGTATCATAAACACCTTCTTGAGTAGTAGATCCAAAACCAATTCTTAATTTAGCTCTGTATGCAGTTGACTCATCTTTAAACATTTTTCCAACGATAGTCATTGGTTGATTGTTTGCTACCCATGAAGCAGTTGGTAAGTTACCGTTAGATGCGTAATCTAAAAATGGCATTGCATCAAATCCAATTGCCCAATCACCAGCTTCTGGTAAATAAGCTTCACCTTTTTTTGATGTTAATCCGTCTTGTGCGAACGTAGAAGAAGCTAAAATTGCTGCAGCTACAAATAATACTGTTTTTTTCATTT
>JAQXDJ010000380.1 GCA_029251425.1 Vicingaceae bacterium | reverse complement strand
AGCAGAAGAATCTGTTCACGATACTACTTATAGTTCTATTATGCTTTACTTAGGATTAGGAATGATTTTATTTGTGCCAGTATTTAAAACTGTTACACACCTTCCTCCTTATGTTGGTATGATGCTATCTTTAGGTGTTGTTTGTGCATTTGCAGAGATTTTTAGTACAAGACAATTTAAAATTTCAAGTTTAGATGATCACTCTTCAGATGCTGGTCATCACAGTCCGGTACATAAATCTTTATCAAAAATTGAAATGCCAAGTGTGTTATTTTTCTTTGGAATTTTAATGGCTGTTGCTGCTTTAGAAAGTTTAGGATTATTATTCAACTTTGCACAAGGCTTACAAACTACTATACCCAATTCTGATGTTGTAGTAATGTTACTAGGAATTGGTTCTGCTGTAATTGATAACGTACCTTTAGTTGCTGCGAGTTTAGGGATGTTCCAAGAACCATTAAATGATCCATTATGGCACTTTATTGCATTCTCTGCGGGTACAGGTGGTAGTATGTTAATTATTGGTTCTGCTGCAGGTGTTGTTGCTATGGGAATGGAAAAAATATCTTTCTTCTGGTATTTCAAAAAAATATCTTGGTTAGCATTAATTGGTTTTGTAGCAGGTGCTGCATTATTTATGATAATAAGACCGCTTGTAGTTGGAGCGTAAAACCTCTCTACAGAACATTAAAAAAAGGAGCATAATAGTTATGCTCCTTTTTTTATATCAAAACTTTAATATAAAATTTTCTTTACTCAAATCCTTACTAAAGAATACTATTCCCACAAAAAAGAGATCAATAGTAGAAGTTACTTTAGGATGTTTTTTAATTTCCTCCCAAGCTTCTGTCATTCCAGTACTCCAATGTATATCATCAAATACAAAAATAGTGTCATCACTTGCCTTCTCAACACACCAATTAAAATAATTTAAAGTTGCTTGTTTTTGATGATTCCCATCAAAAAATACAAAATCTAACTCTTCTACCTCTCTTAAATATCGTGGCAAAAAAACATCAAATGTATTATTGATTAATTTGATGTTATCAAAACCTATTTTATCAAAATTAATTTGAGCAACTTTTGCAGTACTTGGACAACCCTCAACTGTAGTTATATTAGTCTTTTTACTTGGTGCAGCTAAATACATCGTGCTTACTCCCAATGAAGTACCTAATTCTAGTATTGAATCAGGTTTAAAATGATTAACTAATCGAAATAAAAGTTGACCATATTTTGGAGCTTTCAAGGTATTCTTAGCAATATCTTTAATCTTCCTATCAGTCGATTTGTTTACCCTAGAACCTGCACCATGATCTTCAATGGAAATTTCCATTTCAGTCAATAACAACTTAGCTCTTATCGATTCAATATCATTATAAATATAAAACGGAGCTTCATCACAAATTACATTATTATAAAACTCAAATAAGTAAGGCGAATGGATACTATGTTCGTTTCCTGATTTAAAACGATACTTTAAAAAATTTGCTATAAATTTTATCTTACTCACAACACAAAAATAGCTTTTAAGTTTATACCATATTAATAAAATAGGACTACTTTTACACCAAACTTTAAGAGGTATGAGAATAGTTATTGCTGGCGCTGGAGAAGTAGGTTTCCATTTAGCAAAAATGATGTCGTGCGAAAATCATGACTTATACATCATTGACTCAAGTCAAGATAGATTAAATTACGTTCAATCTCGTTTAGATGTTTACACTGTAAAAGGTGATGCTAGTAATATTCAAATCTTAGAAGAAAATAAAATAAGTTCATGTGACTTATTAATTGCGGCAACTTCAAATGAAGAAACCAACATGTTAATTTGTATTACTGGAAAAAAATTAGGCGCAAAAAATACCATTGCCCGAATCAGTAACTATGAGCATATGAATGAAGATTCCATTCGCTTTTATACTGACTTAGGAGTTGATAACATTGTATCACCATTATCTTTAGCAGCTCAAGAAATTATTAGACTAATTAATCAAACCGCTTTTACAGAAGATCATGAATTTGAAGGAGGAAAATTAACTGCTTTTGGAATTTCAATAACAGCTAGCTCTCCGTTAACGAACAAATCTATAAAAGAAACATCCTTTTTAAATCCTAACAAAGGATTTAAACCAATTGCTATTTTAAGAAAAAATCAACCGATTATTATTAATAGTGAAAGTGTAATTAAAGAAAATGATATTGTCTATTTCATTTCAACACCATCTCATATTACCGAGGTAATTAAAATATGTGGTCAATCTTGTTTCGAAATTAAAAACATTATGATTTTAGGCGGTAGTCCAATGGCTATTATAACCGCTGAAGCTTTAGAGAAAAAGTTTAACGTTACTCTTATAGAAAGAGATAAAAATAAAGCCGAAGAAATTGCTAATCGTTTAAAAAGCACTTTAGTAATTAATGTAGATGGAAGAAATGTATCTGCCTTAGAAGAAGAAAACTTAGAAGATATGGATGCTTTTATTTCTTTAACTGGAGATTCTGAAACAAACATCATTTCATCTTTAGTTGCCAAATCTCACAATGTTAAAAAAACCATTGCAAGAGTAGAAAATATCGATTACATTGATTTATCTCATAACATTGGTATTGATACTTTAATTAATAAGAAAATTATTGCTGCTAATGAAATTTTTAAATACGTACGTAAAGGAGAAATAAAAGCTGTTGTAAACTTATATGATTTAAATGCAGAGCTAATTGAATTTGACGTAAAAGAAGGAACAAAAATTACCTCTAAACCTTTACGAGAACTTAAACTACCAAAAAACTCAAGTATTGCAGGTGTTATTCGTAATGATGAAGGTATTGTCCCTTTTGGTGGTTTTCAAGTTCAACCCGGAGACAAAGCTGTGGTATTTATCGAAACGGAATCTGTATCTGAAATTGAAGACTTTTTTAATTAATGGCATCTCGATTTATAAATTTTAAAGTAATAGCGAATGTTGTTGGTGGCTTAATCATCATTACAGGAGCATTAATGGCTTTATCAATTCCAATTTCTTTCTTTTTTGATGGTACAGATTTAATTTCACTTTGCGTATCATCTGTTAGTACTGTTGGAGTTGGAGTATTATTAAAGATACTAACCCGTAACAATAAAAATGATGAAGTAAAAAAACGTGACGGCTATTTAATAGTCGCTTTAGGCTGGTTATCTATGACTCTTTTTGGTTCCTTACCCTATGTTTTTTCAGGATCAATTCCTCATTATTCTGACGCTTTTTTTGAAACCATTTCTGGTTTAACAACTACTGGCGCAACTATTTTAGAGGATATTGAAGCTATGCCCAAAGGAATTCTTTTTTGGAGAAGTATGACCCAATGGATTGGAGGTATGGGAATTATTGTTTTAACAATAGCCATTCTTCCTTTACTTGGTGTTGGAGGTATGGAACTTTTTGCATCTGAAGCTCCTGGGCCTACAAAAGATAAAATTCATCCAAGAATTAAAGAAACAGCTAAACGTTTATGGATTATCTATTTTTCATTAACCGTTTTACAATGTATTCTTTTAATGTTTGCTGGCATGGATTTTTATGACGCCATTAATCATTCCTTAACAACCATGTCAACTGGCGGTTTCTCTACCAAGCAAGCAAGTGTTGCGCATTTTGACACTCCAATTATTCAGTACATTATTATAGTGTTTATGTTTATTGCAGGAACAAACTTTACGCTCCTTTATTTTGGAGTAAAATTGAAGTTTAAAAAGTTTTGGGAAAATGATGAGTTTAAATGGTATTTAGGAGCAGTTGCTGCACTAACATTTATAATTGTTGGCGTTTTATACCTTCATAATTTACAAGACAGTTCTTTCGAAGAAAATTTTAGAGCAGTATTATTTCAAGTGGTAAGTGTAATTACTACAACAGGTTATGCTACTACCGATTTTACAACTTGGGGCTCATTTGTCACATTCATCTTCTTCTTATTGTTATTTACAGGAGCAAGTGCAGGTTCTACTAGTGGAGGAATGAAATTGGTTAGAATTATTCTTCTGATGAAAAATGGATTTCTAGAATTTAAAAGAAGACTACACCCTAATGCTATTGTTCCTGTAACATTAAATAGACAATCAGTTCCTCCCAAAATTATATATAACTTATTGGCTTTTGTATTCTTTTACTTATTTATGTTTGTTACCGGATCAATTGTAATGACTTTTTTAGGTGTAGATTTTATGGAAGCCTTAAGTGCTGTAGCTACATCAATTGGTAACGTTGGTCCAGGAATTGGAAAGCTTGGCCCATCTTATACTTTTTATCATTTACCCGATGCTGCTAAATGGGTTTTAGCGTTTTTAATGTTACTAGGTAGGCTAGAGCTATTTACTATTGCAATCCTATTCACTCCATATTTTTGGAGAAGGAATTAAAATAGTAGATAAATAGTTTCATTTAAGCAACTAATGTTCTAATATTGCCGTATGCATTTAATTAATAATCACATCTTTATGAAAAAAATATTACTATT
>JAQXDJ010000370.1 GCA_029251425.1 Vicingaceae bacterium | reverse complement strand
TAATAAACTCATTAACCGAACTAATCCCTTGAAACAAGTAAAAGTGTTCATAAATATCGTTTAAAACCTTTTTAGAATTTTCATCAAAATGCCAAAGCGTTCTGTCTAAATCAAAAAATATGTGTTCGTATTTCTTTTCCATTCATTTGAAATAAAAAAGCTCTCTCGAAAAAAATCAAGAGAGCTTTTAAATAATTTTTATAAAAATAAGCTTCTATCTAGTCACAATAAATTTAGCAACTTTTCTTTCAGATCCAGATTCTAAAGAAATAACATAAGAACCAACACTTAAGTCTGAAGCATCAAACCTTTCAGTATGTTCTCCCATAGCTTTCATTCCTAACTCAATAGTTTTAACTAAAGAACCTGTTAAGTTATAAATGTTAATTGTTGTTTCAACATTTTCATTAATCTTAAATGATAAAGCACCATTGTTATTCATTGGATTTGGATAAACATTTAAACTAGAAGCAAAACCTTCTGATTCACTAAATTCAGCTTCATTTTCTTCTACAGAAACATTAATACCTCCTAAATCTGTAGATTTATAGAATCCTCTACCGTGTGTACCTAAATAAATATGTCCAGAGTTAACAGCTCTCCATGACTCTAAATATTGTTGTTCAATAGCAAATACTGGCACATGACTCATACCATTTCCACTTTCGTCTGTCCATTGAACTGCAGCTCCACTTACTGCTGAAAATGCGTTATCAGTAGTCCAAACTCCCCACTCTGTACCAATAATAACTTTATCATTATCAAAATAAGTAATTTGAGCATCAAACACTGGCATTTTAGGAAGAGCTCCTTGAATACTTGTGAAATTACCAGTATTACTTGAAGCTGTTAAAGCATTTACACATCTGTAAACATGATCTTGAGTATTATATCCCGAAACAGTAGCAATAAGATTATTAGCATCATTTGGATCTGAAGATAACCCAACAACACCACCGCCACCTAAACCAGTTGCTATTACTTGATACGAAAGTACTGCATCCCATTGAGCTTGAGTACTAACACTTGTAAGTGAAGATAAACCTCCTATACGAATAACTCTACCATTACTTGTACCCATAAACAAATAGTTACCATCTCTTGAGAATTCAAAGTTTTCAACATTATTATCAGGTGCAATTTTAAACCAGTTGTAACTAAGTGCGTTTAAACGAGCAGCATCTTGTGTATAATAAATTCCATCAGTCACTCTCGTCACAAATTTATTTTGAATAGGATCTATTAATTTTAAAGTATCAGGAGACGTATCAATAATAATATCAGCCGGAACTGTATAACTTAAATCAATACCGTTTGTTAAACTTGTATAGCTAATAGTCTCTCCTTGAAAAATTGTATCACCAAGAAAAACAGTATCTCCTGGATTAATTACAGTACCTATAGAACTAAAAGTTATTTCAACAGAATCTTTACTAGTCATATCATTTTCATTCTCCCAGTTTTGGATAACTGTATGAAAAGGTTGACCAACTGTAGAAACGTGATTATTTAAAAATGTATTATAAAAAGATCCACCAGAAGTTCCTGAATATCTTTGCAATGATCCAAATTGAGAAGTTGCAAAAGCAATACCTTCTCCAAAATTAGAAAAACATGCATCAAATCCATCTCCTCCTTGAATTTCAAATGCTCCTAATGGAGTTACCACTCCAAAATCTCCAAATGTAACCATTTGAGTTCCATTATCTTGAGCACCACCTACGATATAACCATTAGCAGCTAAACTTATATCATAAAAAGAAGTCACATCATACCCTAAGTTTCTTCCTTGCCATGTAGCAGCTCCATCAGATGATTTAGTAACACCTCCATCACTTCCAATATAAACAGTATTTGCATCTTGCCAAACAACCGTATGCTTATCAGCATGCACATAAAAACTTCCTGCAAACTCACTTAAAACTGCAGATTTCAACCAACTTCCTAAAGTAGGATCAGCACTTCCATTTTGTCTCCATTCATATAGTTGAACACCTCCAACAATTACATGTCCCCAATCACCAGGATTAACTGCAATAGCATCATCATAACCACCTTGACCTCCTGTACCATCATTCTGTACAAAAGGATCTTTACTTGAAGGAGTTCCTGTTGAAACTCCAGCAGGAACGATTTCTGACCATGTTATTCCTCTATCAACAGAAACACTTAACCCTCTTAATGTTGTATTAGACCTTAACATATACATAACTTCTGGATTAGAAGGTGCGATTGCTCCAGACCATCTACTGCCTCCAGTTAACATTGCTGCACCAACTTTAACAAAATTGTTATCTCCTTGATTAGAAACATATGCTCTACCACCAAAAGAAACTAACATAGTACCATCAGAAGCAACATCAATATCTTGTACACGACCTGTCTCAGGAAGACCTGGAACAGCTTGTAAAGGGTTAGTCCAACTACCAAGAGTAGTAGGATAAGCACCAGAACCATTTGGATCAGCATAAACCATTCCACTTCCAGTACCTAAATAAAGTCTATTACCATAAGAACCAATTGCATTTGTATAAGACCACTGTGAGCTAGAGTTATTGTTTGGTACAGCTGTAGTATTAGTAATTACAGGAACAACTGCTCCAGTTGAAGGTATATATTCGTAAACTCCGTTTCCAATTGCACCACTTCCTCCATTTCCAGAAGAAGATTCAAATGTCGAACCTGTTCCAAAGAAAACTCTACCATTAGCAGTTTGTGTAATACATGAAACAGCTAAATTTTGCCCTAACAATCCTTGCATCCCACTAACTGGAGTCCATGATAAAGAAGCATCTGTAGAAACAAATAATCCTCCAGTAACACTTCCTGCGTAAACAATATTAGAATTATTTCTATCAATTAATATAGCACGAGTCCTTCCACCAACATTATCAGGTCCTTGAGGTTGCCAATTCAACCCTAAAGAAGCTTTATTCTTAACTTTACTTCTAGACATAACTTCAGAACGTACTTTATTTACTAAAGCAGGATCAACAATTCCTGTTGCAGGATCCTGTCTAAGCATATGCATATATTCAGCATATCCTGCCTGACTTGTTAATGCGCTGTTAACTCTAGGAGTGTAAGCATTTTTTTGCTCTTGATTTTGCACTAATAGAGTTCCCCCTACTGCTAATCCTAAAGCAAAAGATCCAATAAGTATAGATTTAATATTCATAATGTAACAATTTTGTTAGTTAGTGTCGTTATTTGAAACGGGTTACAAGATACATATATTTATGTATTTAATTCCTTTTCAGAACGTAAATTTATAAAATAATTATAACTATCCTAAATGTAATTTAAGAAACGGTAGATTTTATACCTTTAAAGGAAAAATGATTAACTAAATTTAACCTACAAATTTTAAAAAAGATGCTTTTCTGCACGATAAGATGATCTTACTAAAGGACCACTTTCTACAAATCGAAATCCAAGTTCTAATCCAATTTTTTCAAATTTTGAAAACTGTTCTGGAGTTACAAATTCAACAACAGGAAGATGTTTTACTGTTGGTTGCAAATATTGACCTAAAGTTAAAACATCACACCCTACAGCTCTTAAATCTTTCATTGACTCTATAACTTCTTCTTCAGTTTCACCCAATCCTAGCATAATGCCAGATTTAGTTTTCATCCCTCCATCTTTCAACCTTTTAAGAGCTTCTAGACTCCTATCATATTTAGCCTGAATACGAACTTGCTTTGTTAACCTTCTAACAGTTTCTAGATTATGAGACACTATTTCAGGAGCAACGTCAATAATTCGTTGCAAATTATCCCAATCTCCCTTAAAATCAGGAACTAAAGTTTCTAAAGTTGTTTGAGGACTTATCTCTCGAACAGCATTAACAGTTTCTACCCAAATTATTGAACCTCCATCCTTTAAATCATCTCTATCTACAGAAGTAATTACACAATGTTTAACATTCATTAATTTAACTGAATTAGCAACTCGCATTGGCTCTTCTAAATCTACAGGTAATGGTCTCCCTGTTTTAACTGCGCAAAAACCACAAGAACGCGTACAAATATTTCCTAAAATCATAAATGTAGCAGTTCCAGCTCCCCAACACTCTCCCATATTAGGGCAATTCCCACTTGTACAAATTGTATGCAATTCATGTTCAGAAACAATCTTTCTAAGATTTTTATACGATTCTCCTGTAGGTAGTTTAACCTTTAGCCATGAAGGCTTTTTTGTAAATTTTTTTTCTTTATTTAGATTTTCCAATGTCTTTTGCTGTTTTTTTCGAGCCAAAGGTAAGTGAAACATAGAGATTAAAAAAATACCTTTTGTTAAAATCATTTGCCATCATTTCAACCTTTTGCACATATAAATCTAAAATAGCACCAACCTCCAAAGCATTAATCCTATCTGCCTGCCTTGATGACTCAAAGCTTAAAGCATATTTAGCATAAATTCCAGGATAATAAGTGCCATTAAAAAAACCTTTGAAATAAGAAGATTTACCTATTATATAAGCTTGCGGATGCTTATTAGGATCATACCTTACAGTCTCATATTCAAGCTCAACAGCTGTATTCGGATCTTTAATTACTTCTAAATAAACTGGTTTGCCATAGGCTAAAGAAAACCCTCCACTTAATATTGATGAAATAGATATACCTCGAACACTCTGTTTACTTATAAAGGTATTATGCCTACCTATTCCAGCTCTTAAAATTATAACCGAGTGTAATTGACCATAAACATAACCGTTAGAATTATCGAATGCTGAAGTAAAAGTTTTAATTTCTTTAGGATGTTTCATCCCCACCAAATCAATATCGTAAATTTTACGTGTAAAACCTGAAGTGTACTTCCCGTATCGATAAGTTAACCCCCATCCCCTTGTATGAATTAAAGCCCCGAAAGCTTCCTCTTTTTTGTAGATAGTCCTCTTCTCCTCAAAAACTGTGTTTTGAGCAGTTAGCGTTTTAATAAATGCTAATAATAAAAATAGAAGTACAACTTTTTTCATCTCTAACAAAAGTAAGGATAAATAAAATGCAATTTAAAACTTGATTAATAAAGGGTAGTTAAGCGTTAAGCTTATTATGAATTGATTTTACAGATATATCCATATGAGATGCATCATAAATACATACTCCATTCTTTAAAATCAATAATTGTGGAGATTCGTGCTGAACATTAAACTGCTCGGCTATTTTACTAGAAATAGCTCTGTAAGAAATAAGATCTAAGTAATAAATGGGTAATTCTTCGTTAAAATCCCAATCAGAACTTAATCGATTTTTAGCTAACGAACTAATGGAACAGCGAGTGCTATGTTTAAAAATTACCACACCTAAGTTATCTTGAAAAGAAACTTCTATAGCATTTTTTAAATCTTCTTCGGATTTAATGTTAATCCAATTCAATTGTTATGCTGGTAATTTATCAGTTTGTTCTGTATCTACAGAACCGTATGCAGGACAAGTTTGATGACTTTTACAAGAAGTATATAAAATAGCTACTAAAAAAAGTGCTCCTGTTGCAATCATTAATTTTCTCATATTGAATAATTATTTGTTTTGTACAATTTCTAATACAAATCTAATGATAATTAGGTAAATATCAATTAAACTTGTAATTATATCATTTTTAACGTAATACTTAATACTTTAATTGCAGTATTGCCAATAATACATTCGTATGGTAAACAAAATAGCTGATCCAGAATGGAAAGTTTTTTTTAACAAAGAGTTTGAAAAAGACTATTTCAACAAGTTAAACACATCAATTTCCTCTCAGTTTAAAACTGAGAAAATTTTCCCTTATCAAAATCTAATTTTCAATGCTTTTAATACTACTCCACTAAACAAAGTTAAAGTTATCATTATAGGACAAGACCCCTACCATTCTTATGAAAAAATTAATGAAACAGAAATCCCTCATGCACATGGATTAAGTTTTTCCATTCCAAAAATGGCAAAAAAAACACCTCCTTCTTTAAGAAATATATTTAAAGAATTAAATCAAGATTTAGGTTACAACATTCCTAAACATGGAGATTTGACCTCTTGGGCTAAACAGGGTGTTTTATTATTAAACGCTACATTAACAGTGAGAGCTCATGAAGCGGGATCACACCAAAAATATGGATGGGAAACATTTACCAATAATGTAATCGAAAAAATATCGAGCGAAAAATCTGGAATAGTTTTTTTACTCTGGGGGAAATTTGCTGAACAGAAAGAAGTTTTAATTGATTCTAAGAAACATTTCATTCTAAAATCTGCTCATCCTTCACCTTTTTCAGCACATAGAGGATTTTTTGGTTGTAAACATTTCTCGAAAACGAATACTATTTTAAGAGAAAATAAAAAAGATATTATTGATTGGGAAATCAAATAATAATTGAAATTACTCGTAAGTTAATAGCTTGAAATTATATCAGTACATATTAATCATACTTATTTTAGGAGCTCCTGCTGTTTCTGCTCAAAAAATCAGTTTAAATGTTTCTTTTAATGACACTGTTATAAACAACACTAAACTGCTAGACTACCAAAAAGAAGTACAACTACCCAATCTAAAAAAAGAGCTTAGCAAACTGCTCAATCAACTACAACAAAAAGCATATTTAACTTCAACTTTCGACAGTATAATAATTGATTCATCTCATTACCACGCTTATATAAAACTGGGCAAAAAATACCAATGGACTTCTTTAACTAACAAAAATATTGACGAAGAAGTATTGAGTAAAATTGGTTTTAGAGATAAACTTTATAACAACAAACCTTTTAACGAAAAACAACTTAAAAATTTCTTTAAAAAAATTATTTTGTACTATG
>JAQXDJ010000359.1 GCA_029251425.1 Vicingaceae bacterium | reverse complement strand
GTATCAAGCGTAGTAATGTTAATGTTAGGAATATCTGCTACGTTTACATAGAAAGTGTCTCTCCTAATACATCCAGCACCAGTATTATCTACTTCTAAATATACAGTGTCAGTACCAGTAGTATTATAGGTAATAGTTGTATTGGCAGCTGTTGCTGTAGCTATTGTTCCAATGTTAGATGTCCAGTTATAACTATAGGCACCTGCTGGAGCTGCTGTAGTTCCAAAATTAACAACATCTCCAACACAAATGTCAGTATCATTTTGTGTGCTAGTTAAAGTATATCCAGGTATTACAGAAATATCTTGCGTTCTATCTATCGAACATCCACTAACAGCATCTGATAATGTAACAGTATAAGTTGTTAGCCCTGTAATCGTGTTTGCAGTTAATATAGGGTCATTTATAGTTGGATTAGATAAGTCTGTAACTGGAGACCAGTTATAAGTGTAAGCAGTTAATGAAGGTCCACAGTTTGCAGCACCTGTATATAAAACATTACCAGTATTTAACCCTGTCATTGATCCTGTAGCAAAATTAACTACAGTAGCACCAGTGCCATCAACAATATTAAAAGACGATTCGTTTTGAAATGCTCCAGTGTTGTATATAACATCTATTGTATTTCCATTAATTACAGGGAATGTTACAATATTAGAATCTCCATTATTTGTTGTATTTGTTACTGTGTAATTTCCAATTAAAACTCCGTTTTCGAATATATCTAAACTTTGACCATTCCATCCATCACCCCAGCTATCATACATAGACAATGTATATAGACATGATGATTCTACACTAAAGTTTAAAACATCTCCAGCACAAATAGTGCTATCTCCTGGATTAATTTGAACATTTGGTGGTGGGACAACCTGAACCAATGCTGAATCAGATTTTCTACAACCTAAAGGAGAAGTTACTTCTACAGTGTACCACGTAGATTCCGTTGGTGAAGCAACAGGTGTTTGTGTATTTACATTGTTAAGAGTTGCAGCATTATTCCATAAGTATGTATATGCTCCTGGAGCACCAGCGGTTATGACTACATCTAAAGGTCTATTAAGATAGTCACATAAGGTGGTATCACCTAAAGCATCTGGTGTAAAATCAGCAACCACGTTAACTGTTACTGTATCAGTGTTTTCACATGCTGCGGTAAGGGAGCTTACAACATAATAACTAGTTGTTACAAGAGGTGTAGCAAGAGGATTAAAACAAGGGTTACAGCTAAATTCAGGTCCAACAGGAACTTGCGTAGTTGTTCCATCATAAAACCAAGTATAAGTGGCACCACCTGTTGCATTTAATTGTGCAGATTGAGGTCCACAAATAGTATCATCCTCCCCAGCATAAGGTTCATCAAATACTGTAATATCATAGGTGAAAGTTTGTGTTCCAGAAATTGGACAAGCATCATCTGTTAAAATAACCGCAAATACATTTAAACCAGAATCTAAGGCAGTAGGTGTCCAACAGAAAGTGGCAATAGGATTGGGAGTATTATTATTTACAATTGTAAATGTTGCTGTAGGTATAGAAACGGCTATGTTTGTAGCAACATCGATGTTGTCACCATCTGGATCTGAAAATATTACATCAAAACATACATTGTCATTTGGACACATTCGTACAGAATTTTGATCTAATGAATCTACCGAAGGTCCACCAACAATATTTGTTAGTCCACCTGCTCCACCACATGTTGCTGTTACTCCACTTGTAGGGTTTTGGTTTGTACATCCTGTAACAACTACTTGCATTTCTCTTATTTGAGATCCAATTAACACCCCATTTCTATATTCTTCAATAAGTATTGAAACAACAGAAACTTGAGCTTGAGTAGGAGTGAAACACATTTCTCCAGTTTGTTGATTTAAATTCATTCCTGCAGCTGTAATCATAGGTTGGGCTAATGAATACCCTCCTGTAAAAGCAATGTTTGTTCCTGGAGGACCAGGTGTAGTTAAAGGATTGTTTAAAGAGTAATATAGTGAGTCTCCATCAGGATCTGATGCAGCATGACTATATATTGCTAGGTTGTTTGCACACAAATATGGTGTAGGAAGATTAAAATATTGAGGAGAGTTATTGTTTGTTCCAATAATGTTGTTTAATGTATTTTGAACATAAATATTAGCCCCGTTCGGGTTAACTAAATTAGTAATTGCAGGGTTTCTGTTACCACTATTCCAGTGCATAATCCAATCAGAACAAGGGGGTAGAGAAACAATATCTCTATATATAAATTGTTCAGTTCCAGGAACTGTACCTCCATTACAAGTTGTTGTTTGTCCTGGACAAACTTGAGACACATCGTTTGTAGCAACATAAGGAAGTGGCATGTTGAAGTTTAATCCACATGTCGCAGACTCGAATGTGACATTAGCTGAATTGGTACTTAAACCAGCGCCACTACAATCACGGTATATAATTAATGTTACTTCGTAATCATTTCCACTAACGTGAGTATATGTAATTTCTGCCCCCATTAAGTGAGTAGCATAAGAGTTTGTAAACCCTAAAAATATTACAGAGATTAATAATAGTAATCTTTTCATAGCAAATTAATTATAGATATTATTTATGTTAATTAGTTCTTGCAAAGCAGACGTTCTTTCAGAATTAAAAGTTGCACACTAACAAAAATGTTTTTTTTAAATTTTAAAAAAGCTACCAAAACATTGTTTGGTAGCTTTTGAGTTGTAATAGTTTAGTGTAAATTATTTTAATATTGTTAACGTTCCTTTATAAACTTCTTGACCTGAATTAAAATCAACATTAAGAACATAAAAATAAGTTCCTGCAGACAAATCATCTCCACTCCACATGTTATCATAAAATTCCTGTTCAAAGACTTTTCTTCCCCACCTGTTTAGAATAGTTATTTTATTTGGGAAAAGGTCAGGGTCTAAATTTTCAAAAACAAGAAAATCATTTTTACCATCTCCATTAGGAGTGATGACATTAGGTGTTCCTATTTCAGAAAACACTAAATATTCTTTAGTAATAGAGTTCGCACATCCATAATCGTTTGTAGTATTTAAAGTTACGGTGTAAGCACCTTGATTATCATAGATATGTATAAATGGACCTTGTCCTGTTCGTGTTGGTGGGTTAGTACCTATGTTGGTTACGTCAAAATTCCATAACCACGATGAGGCTCCAGTGGATGCATCAGTAAAAGTAATGTCAATATTTGGTTCACCAGAACCTTCTGGATTAATTGTGAATTCAGCAACAGGGTTTGGATAAGTGAATATTGTACTGTTTGCAGTATAATCACATCCATTTTCAGAAATTGTTACAGAAACTAATCCACTTGGAGAAGCGGTTGTAGAATCAGTACTGCCTGAAGGAGACCATACATAACTATCAAATGAACCTAAGGTTGATAAATTTGTGGATCCTCCTGGACAAATTGTATCATTGTCAGCAATAATTACTGTAGATGGTACAGCAAGAGCTGTTAACTGTTCAGTAACTGATGTGGTACAACCTAAAGAGTCAACAGTAAGAGTTATAGATGATATACCTGGAAGTGTAGCTACAATATTAGTAGAATCGAAAGTTGATCCAGAAGTCCAATTATAAGAATCATATACTGGTTCAGTACTAAGTGTTGTTCCATCATTAAGACAAAAAGTTAGATTTCCTGAAATAACAGGATGTGGATTAGGTATTTCTATTATGTTAACGAAATGCAATGTGTCGATACAAATTCCATCTGAAACTATTACAGCGAATAAGCCTCCCTGGTTGAAGTTTTCTGTTTGAGTTGTTCCTCCAGTAGTTGTCCAGTCGTAAGAAATATAACCAGCATCAGCGCTCACATTAACAGATGAGCCTTCACAAAAGAATGTGTCTGGAAGGTTAGTTATAGCAGGAATTGTATTAGGAGAGACAGTGACCCGGACAGTATCTTTATCTTTACATTGTCCTACTAAAGTGCTTACAACATAGTAATCAGTAGTTACGGTAGGTGTGGCAACAGGGTTGAAGCATGGGTTACAAGTAAATTCTGCTGAAACAGGAACCGGAGTTGTAGAACCAAATTCATACCAAGTATAACCAGCTCCTCCACTAGCTCCTAGCTGAGCACCTGAACCTAAATTACATATTGTAGTATCTAAACCAGCATATACTTCATCAAGTACAGTAATATCATAAGAGAAGGTTTGTAGGCCTGAAATAGGACATGCATCATCTGTTAGTATTACAGAAAAAACATTTAAACCAGTATCTAGTACTGATGGTACCCAACATACAGTAAGTGTTGGGGTTGGAGTTCCATCTCCAGTTAAGTTAATAGCGCAACCAGGAAGGGCCGCTGAAATACTATTTGTATCAACAGTTACATTATCTGCATCAGGATCAGAAAATGCGTAAGAAACACACACAGTATCATTAGGGCACATTGTAACAGAATTTGTATCAACCTTAGTTACAGAGCCTGAAGTGAACTGAATATTCATGCCACCACCACCACCTGAACATGTCGGTGTAACACCAGCAGAAGGATTAGAATTGGAAGAACAAGTAGCAGAAACTACAATTTGCATTTCTCTAATTTGAGATCCAATTAATACATTGTTTCTAAATTCCTCTATAAGAACAGATACTACTGATATTTGATTTTGACCAGGTACAAAGCACATCTCACCAGTTAATTGATTAAAATTTAAACTGCTTACGGGGTTAGTAATTATAGGTTGAGCTTGACTGTATCCAGCTGTAAAAGCGATAGGTGCGCCCGGAGGTCCTGGTGTAGTTAAAGGAGTGCTTAGTGAGTAGTATAAAGAATCTCCATCAGCATCTGTTGCTGCATGATTATATATAGTTAGTTGGTTAACACATATATAAGGTGTAGGTATTGCAAAAAATTGAGGAGAATTGTTGTTAGTCCCTATAACATTGTTTAATGTGTTTTGAATGTATAAGTTTTCTGTTGAGGGAGCTACTAAGTTTGTAATAGCAGGATTACGTGTTCCGCTATTCCAGTGCATTATCCAATCAACGCAAGGGGTAAGTGTGACAATACCTCTAAAAACGTATTGTTGTGTTCCTGGTACAGTACCTCCATTACAGGTTGTCGTTTGTCCTGGACAAACTTGTGAAACATCAACAGTTTGTATAAAAGGGATGTTAAAGTTAATATTTTGATTACATGATGCTGACTCGAATGTGACATTTTGATTTGTTGAAACAGTAATTCCACTACAATCCCTGTATATAATTAAGGTAACTTCATAGTCGTCTCCACTTACGTGCGTGTATGTAATTTCAGCTCCCATAAGGTGTGAAGCATATGAGCTCGTTATTCCTGAGAATAAAATTGTAATAAACAATAGAAACTTTTTCATAATAAATTTTTAGAATTAAGACAACAAATATAAAAATTAAAATTTAAAGACGTAGGAGATTGACTTTAAGTTGCATTAAGTTAGATACATTTAAAATAATCAAATGGTTCTAAGCATTCTTCACACTGGTATAAGGCCTTGCAGGCCGTGGAACCAAATTGACTTTTAAGGTTAGTGTTGTTAGAATTGCAGTTTGGACATTCAATATTTTTCGTTTCTGAGTGAAAAAGAACACCTTTGTCTTCTGATCCTCTGATTGGAGGGGCAATACCAAACTTTCTTAATTTTTCTCTAGCTTCTTCTGTAATCCAGTCTGTAGTCCAAGCCGGAGAATGGATAGTTTTTATTTCAAAATCTAAAATATTATTTTCCTGTAGTTTAAATTTTATATCATCTTCAAAAGTTTTCATAGCTGGGCAGCCAGAATAAGTAGGTGTTATGGTAATAATTACTTTTGAATTTTCAATGTCAACTTTTCTTAAAACGCCTAACTCAGTAATAGAAATAACAGGTATTTCTGGGTCAGGAATCTCAGACAGAAATCTCCAAATTTCTTCGGTAGTATGTTTAGTTACTGAAGGCATATATACGATAGGGCTGATAAAATGAAAATTTGCTAGAAGATGAAGTGTCGGACAATAATAAAAACCAATTTGATGCTTACCATTTTGCGTCTGGGTAAGCTCTTGGTAAAAATTGCATTTCGGTTAATAAATGTCCTAAGGCTTCTGAGTGCATTCCATTCAAACTTCCTTTTTGCATAAAGCTATCCTCTGGTCTAGTTAAAGTCGCTCTTTCTAAAACTTCGTTAATAGTATTGTCCCAAAGAGGTTTTATTTCATTTAGATCAATGGCTATGTTTTCTTTTATTAAAAGTTCATCAACTTCGTTCATTGCAAATAAATCTGCTGTATATTCCCAAAGGTCGTTAACTGATTGTTGAGTTTTACTATGGCTTTCTTTTGTTCCATCACCTAGTCTCACTACCCATTCAGCACTATGCCTTAAATGATAAGTTACTTCCTTTAAAGATTTTGCAGCAAAAGCAGCAATCGTGTTATCAGAACTAGAACTTAATTTTTTATATAAATGATAAGTGTGAGCAGATAAAAATAAATTTCTTACAACTGTATCTCCAAAATGGCCATTTGGCCTTTCGCTCATAAGGTTATTGAAGAACTCTCTTTCTAATCTTTTAAAAGCAAAATCATTTTCTGTTCGGTCTTTACCTTCAATTTCTCCAGCATAAGTTAACATAGTTCTAGATTGCCCAAACAAATCTAATCCAATATTTGACATGGCAATATCTTCTTCTAAAACAGGGCCATTGCTGCACCATTCTGCCATTCGTTGTCCTAAAATTAAGCTTGAATCACCTAACCTTAAACAGTATTTTACTAAAGCTTCGTTCTTAGTCATAATTAAATATGTTTAGCGCCTTCAGGCATTACATAATGAATTGGAGTTCGGTAAGCTTTGTCGTTAGATGGTTCAAAAAAAGCTTCATCGTCTTCTGGTGTAGAAGAGACAATAGCTTCAAAAGGAACTACCCAAATGCAAGTACCTTCTTGTCTTCTAGTGTACAAATCTCTAGCGTTTTGTAATGCCATTTCTTTATCTGCTGCATGTAAATTTCCTACATGTTTGTGTGCTAAACCTGGTTTACTTTGTATGAAAACTTCCCAAATTGGGCCTTGACTATCTGTATTACTCATGTCTTAATTTTATTTAATATTATGCTACGTTCTGTTTAGATGTTTGCTTGTCAGTATAAGCTTTAGCTGCTTCCCTAACCCATTCTCCATTATTATGAGCATCATTATAGTGTTTTAATCTTTGTTTGCTGCATGGTCCTCCACCTTTTACTACAGACCAAAATTCATCCCAATCCATTTCTCCAAAGTCATAACTTCCTCTTTCTTCATTCCATTTTAAATCTGGATCAGGAATAGTTAATCCTATAATTTCAGCTTGATGAACCGTTTTGTCAATAAAGCTTTGTCGTAATTGATCATTTGTAGCTCGTTTTATTTTCCATTTAACAGCATTTCCTGTGTTCGGAGAGTCAGAGTCATGTGGACCAAACATCATAATTGAAGGCCACCAAAATCTATTCAAGGCATCTTGTGCCATTTCTTTTTGCTCAGGAGTTCCTTTTGCCATGTCAGCAATAATCTCATATCCCTGTCTTTGATGAAAACTTTCCTCTTTACAAATTTTAACCATTCCTCTAGCGTAAGGGCCGTAAGAAGTTCTTTGTAAAGAAACTTGATTAACAATGGCAGCGCCATCAACTAGCCATCCAACAGCTCCCATGTCTGCCCAAGTTAAAGTAGGGTAGTTGAAAATACTGGAATATTTGGCTTTTCCCGTTTTTAATTCATTAAGATATTCTGTTCTACTTTTTCCTAGAGTTTCAGCAGCAGAATATAAATATAGTCCATGCCCAGCTTCATCCTGAATTTTTGCTAGTAAAACAACTTTTGCTCGCAAACTAGGAGCTCTTAAAAGCCAATTTCCTTCAGGTTGCATTCCTATGATTTCAGAATGAGCATGTTGTGATATTTGCCTTTGAAGATGTTTTCTGTAATCTTCAGGCATCCAATCTTTCGGTTCGATTTTTATTTCAGCATCAATTTTTGCTTGAAATTCTTCTAATTTCTTAATGTCTTCCATGAAACTAATTTTAAGAATACAAGTTTAATCAATTTCGGCTTTAGTTCGTATGATTTTTGTCAGTTGTTCTCCTTTTTTTACTTCAATATGAGATATACATGTAAAAAATCAATTCAGAAATGATATTTTTGTAAGCTTAAATTGAAAAATCAAACTATGTTTAGTGAGCTAAAAGTTAAGGAGATAAAAAGAGAAACAGAAGATTCAGTTTCTATTGCGTTAGAAGTGCCAGAAAGCTTAAGATCAAATTTCAGTTATGCTTCTGGTCAGTATATTACTATAAAGTCATTAATTTCTGGTGGAGATGTAAGAAGAGCTTATTCTTTATGTAGTGCTCCTTTTGAGGTTGATTTTAGAATTGGAGTAAAAAAAGTGATGAATGGAAAAATGTCAACCTACTTAAATGATGTTTTAAAGGAGGGTGACTCAATTGAGGTGATGAGTCCTGCTGGTAATTTTACTGTAGAAGATGGAGTTATTAGTGCTGTTGGGTTTGCTGCGGGTAGTGGTATTACGCCTATTTTATCAATGATAAAATCAATTTTAAATGAAGGTAAGAGATTTACGTTGTTTTATGGTAATCAGACAGCTCTTAAGACAATTTTCAAAAAAGAATTAGATGGCTTAGAGCAGGAGTATCCTGAAAATTTTAAGCTACATTACTTATATACAAAAGAAAATGCAAACAGTCCCTTATATGAAGGACGTATAAATAAAGAGAAGACAATAGCGCTTCTTCAAGAAAATTCAGAGTTATTAAATGCTGACGGGTTTTACATGTGTGGGCCGGAAGAATTAATAATGAATGCTTCTGATGCATTAAAAGAATTGGGGGTTGATAGTAATAAGGTGCATTTTGAATTATTTACTGCACCTTCTGTATCAGTTGATGATAATAAGGTAGTTTCTGATTTTACTGGAGAAAGTCAAGTCACAGTGATTATGGATGGAGATGAATTTGAATTTCCATTAAGAGCTGATGGGGATTTTATTTTGGATGCATCAATGGAGAATGGTGCAGATGCTCCATTTTCATGTAAAGGTGCAGTTTGCTGTACTTGTAAAGCACAAGTTTTAGAAGGTAAAGCAACTATGGATATGAATTACTCGCTTTCTGATGAAGAGGTTGAGGAAGGATTTATATTGACTTGTCAAGCACGTCCGGCATCTGAAAAACTCGTAGTTGATTATGATGTGATATAGCTTATTGCATTTCGAAAGAGTTCTTCTTTATGTTTATTAACATATTGATATTGAAAAGGTCTAGTGCTCACTAGGCCTTTTTTTATGAAGTGATGCTAATTTTGACTTTGATGAAAAAGTGTATTAGATTAGTGTTTATTGTTTTTGTTTTTTCTGCTTGTGGAGGGGGTAAATCAGCAGTCAGTAAAAAGAAAGATAATTATGTTGTTAATAAATATGCTGAAATACTAAAGACTCCAAAATCAGAGATAAAAAACGTTAAGTTGTATTCGTTTATCGATAGTTGGTATGGGGTAAAGTATCGTTTTGGAGGAATGTCAAAGTCAGGTGTTGATTGTTCGGGTTTTTGTAATGTTTTATACAGTCAGGTTTATAACAGGCAGATTAGAAGAACTACAGCTCAATTGGTGAAAGATGTCAATAAGGTGGGTAAAAATAGATTGAAGGAGGGGGATTTGGTGTTTTTTAACATTGCTCGAAAAAAAAATTCACACGTTGGTGTTTATCTTAAGAATAATAAATTTGTTCATGCTAGTTCTAGTAAAGGTGTTATAATCTCAAGTCTAGAAAATCCATACTATAAGAAGGCGTATAATAAAGGAGGTAGGTTTTAATGAATGTTTTAATTACTGGTGCTAGTCGTGGAATAGGGTTTGAGCTTGTTAAACAGTTTGCTGTAAATAAGTCAAATCAAATAACGGCTCTTGCTAGGGATTATAAAGCACTAAAAGTGTTGAGGGATTTTTGCCAAAAAGAATTTGGAAATGAAATACATATATATAGTATAGATTTTTTGTCGGATTCTTTTAGTGCAGATTTAGATAGGGTGTTTGAGAAGTATAGGTTTCATTATGATATTGTAATAAATAATGCAGGGTATTTAATTAATAAGCCATTCTTAGACACATCTAGTTTAGATATCGATAATCTTTATAAGGTAAATGTGTTCTCGCCCATTGCTATTTTAAAGAGAGTCTTTACTTTTTTAGAAACAGGTAGAAAGTGTCATGTTGTAAATATTGGAAGTATGGGAGGGGTTCAGGGTTCTGTTAAGTTTTCTGGGCTTTCAATTTATAGTTCTTCTAAAGCAGCCTTGGCTAATTTAACCGAATGTTTGGCTGAAGAGTATAAGGATAGGAATATTTATATTAATTGTTTAGCGCTTGGTTCGGTTCAGACAGAGATGTTGAATATGGCTTTTCCGGGTTTTCAGGCGCAAGTGTCTCCGGAAGACATGGCTCGTTATATTCATGGGTTTTCTGTGCAAGACCCTATATGTGTTAACGGTAAAATCATACAGGTATCGAATACGACTCCATAGGGTGTTAAATTATTCTACTTGTTAATCAGGTTGTTAGTAGATATTTTCATTTTATTTTAGTGGTATGTTTGTGAGTTCTTAAAATAGTGTTACATTTGCAGCCGCTTAAGAAACAACGGTTTTAAAAATAGCGTTAAATCATGATTTTTTCGAGTAAAAAGAGTTAACAAAAAATATTTTGTAATTTTTTTGAAAAAGGTTTGGCTGTTTAAAAATTAGTTGTACTTTTGCCGTCCTCAAACAAGGAAATGTCCTTGAAGATTTTGAGATTAAGAAAAAGATTAAGATATAGTTTACTATATAATTATAGTGTTCTTTGAAAATATTGAAGATAGAAAAAAATTAGGTAAAGTATCCTTGAGAAAAAGAATTAAATTTCTTTCCATTAAGTGAAATAATTTTAAAAATAATTTAAGATTAATTACAACGGAGAGTTTGATCCTGGCTCAGGATGAACGCTAGCGGCAGGCCTAACACATGCAAGTCGAGGGGTAACAGAAAAGCTTGCTTTTGCTGACGACCGGCGCACGGGTGCGTAACGCGTATG
>JAQXDJ010000351.1 GCA_029251425.1 Vicingaceae bacterium | reverse complement strand
CATAGAACCTTTGTTGGAATTGAAGATTTCAAAGAAGAATATGGTGATAAAATAGAATCTAAAGATTAGCCTTTATTATTCGATCTTTTCCGTTTAAATCTTTCACAATAGTTACATTCTTAAACGTTTTATTAGCAAGCATTTGTTTTGTTTCCTGTCCGTAATTCTCATTTATTTCGAAATACAACTTACCATTAGGAGTAAGATTTTCAATAGCAAAATCTGCTATTACTTCATAAAAAATTAAAGGCTCATTATCGTTAACAAATAAGGCTAATTCCGGCTCAAAACCTAATACATTCTGTTGCATTAAGTTCTTTTCTTTCTCTGGTATGTAAGGTGGATTACTAACAATTAAATCATATTTTTCAACTAACTTTTGCCTTTTCCAATCTAAAATATTAACCTGCTCAAAGCTTACGTTTAGCTTATTAAGTTTGGCATTTTCTGTTGCAGTTTTTAACGCCTCAGTTGAAATATCAAAAGCTGAAACATTGACAGCTTCCATTTCACTTTTTAAAGCAACTGCAATACATCCAGTTCCGGTTCCAATATCAAGTACTTTACAGTTTTTAACGTTTTTATTCTCTTCTACTATTAAATGAACTAACTCTTCTGTTTCAGGTCGTGGAATTAATGTATTCTCATTTACTTTAAACTTCATACCATAAAATTCCCATTCGCCAATAATTTGAGCTAAAGGTTTATTTGTTTTTAACGCTGTAACTAATTCAATTATCTTTTTAACATTTTCCTCAGAAATTAAATCATCTTGGTTAAATATTAACTCAGCTCTACTCAATCCAAAAAAATGATGGAATGAAATTTGAAGGATTTGGTTCAATTCAGATTCATCATAAGTATTCCTCAATTCTTTTTTGAAATAATTACAAGCTGCTTTTAAAGTATTGTTTCCTAGTTTCATTGTTTCCAAAATTATTCATTTAAAGTGATATTTATTGTGAATTAAATTCTTAATAAGTTAATGATTTAATGCGCTTTATTTCTTGTAAATATTACTATTTTGCTCTCTCTAAACAGTTTAATATGAAAAAAATAAGAATATTTTTAGTTGCTTCTTTTTTAAGTACTTCACTTATAAGTATTGCGCAAGATGAAGTTAATATTGGAGACTCTACTTCGCTAGAAAACATGAAGGCTCTTGAAGTTTACAACCTTGGAATTGTAAAATTTAATGAAAAAGATTTCAATACTGCAATTACCTATTTTGATTCAGCAATTACAATAAGTCCTAATTATGAAAAAGCTTATTTTGATAGAGGTTCAGCAAAGTATCAATTAAAGGATTATAAAAATGCTATTGTAGATTTTAGCAAATCTATTGAGCTAAACCCAGATTCTACTCATTCTTTTTATTTAAGAGGCCGTTCTCATGAAACTTTAAAAAACAATGAAGCTGCATTGAATGATTATACTAGTGAAGTAAAACTAAATCCAAATAACGCAGAGGCACATTATTATAAAGGTGGAATTAACTATCAAATTGGAAAATATGATGAAGCTATAACAGATTACTCTAATGCAATTAAACATAAATCAGATTACGCTTATGCCTATAATGATAGAGGAAGTGCAAAAAGACAAATTAAAGACCTATCTGGAGCAATAAACGACTATACTAAAGCTACATTAATTGATAAAAGTTTAGCTTTTGTTTACAATAATTTAGGTAGTGCCTTAAGAAATAATCAACAATATGAAAAAGCAATTGAAAATTATAATAAAGCAATTCAACTAAAAAATGACTATTACATTGCTTACACAAACAGAGGGCTAGCTAAATTTGAATTAAAAGATTTTAATGGTGCTATTGAAGACAACACAAATGCTATTCGTTTAAAAGCAAGTTATGCTTATGCTTTTAATAATAGATCTGCTGCTAAATACCAACTAAAAGATTACAAAGGTGCTTTAGAAGATTGTGATAAAGCAATTATTCTTGATCAAAAGTACGCTGAAGCATATTTAAATAGAGGTATTGCTAAAGAAATGTTAAGAGATGAAAAAGGGGCTTGTAAAGATTGGAATAAAGCTGCATCATTAGGATTAAGAAATGGAAAATCATTTGCACAACAAAGCTGCAACTAATAACTGATTAAGAAAAACACTATGAAAAAATATATATACTTATTTACATTAATATTTTTAGCGGCTCTATTACAAGCTCAAAATGTTCCATTCGATAAAAAAATATTTAAAGAACGAAAAGACGAGTTTAAAGAAGCTAAAGCAAACTTAGATATGGGAAACGACATATTTGGCATGTATTCTCCTGCTTTTATGGAAATTAATGACCCCGATTATGTTAGTCGTAGAATCAATTATAGAGAAGCTTTACCCCTCCTTTATAAAGCAAATAAATTTAATCCTAACAATGCTGAACTTAATTATAAAATAGGTAGGTGCTACCTAATGAATACCGTTTATAAAGATGAAAGTG
>JAQXDJ010000331.1 GCA_029251425.1 Vicingaceae bacterium | reverse complement strand
CACTTTTAAAGATGGACTAGTATTTAAAGTGAGACTGATTTATCGATTTCATATTGAGAAGTAAAACAATTGACTTTCTCTTTAAAAAACTATAATTTAGTTTGACGTAAAAAACGTTTCTACCAATAGCTTTTTCAGTTAAAAAAAATTATGAAGAAAATATTTTATTACATATTACTTTCGATTAGTATTCTAGGGATTCCTTTATTCATTTTTGGAATTATAAATACGATGGTCAGTATGAAATATGAAACCGAAAACCCTGAAGACTGTATTTCACTTGTAACAGGTGCCGATTTATGTCAAACAATAATTATACTTAAAATCTTAATTGGATTCTCTATTGTTATATCAACATTTCTAATAATTCTTAGAAAAAAATTTCTAAGAAAACTACATTAAACAACTTCAACAAATAATCTATTTTACTTTTAAGTATTTTTGAAGTAATTAAACAATCAACTATGAAAATTGCTGTTTTTCCAGGGTCTTTCGATCCAATTACAAAAGGTCATCAAGATATTATTGAAAGAGCTTTACCGCTTTTCGATAAAATTATTGTGGCCATTGGTACCAATTCAGCTAAAAAATATTATTTCAGTTTAGAGCAACGCACAAATTTTATTGAGCTCACATTTAATAACAATCCTAAAATAGAAGTAATTGCTTATGAAGGTTTAACCATAGATTTTTGCAAATTGGTTAATGCCAATTACATTTTAAGAGGGCTTAGAAATAGTGCAGATTATATGTACGAAAACAATATTGCTCAAATGAATAAAGCTATGGATAACAACATAGAAACAATATATATGCCTACAATTCCTGAACTTGCTGCAATAAATTCTACTATTGTGCGTGATATATTAATTAATGGCGGAAATGTGGAACAGTTTGTGCCATCTCCAATCAAAAACAAATTATCAGTTTGAGAAAAACAGCAACAATATTTATTTTAGTATTTCTATTTACAACCACTACTTTATTTGCAAGTACAACGGTTATTAAAGGGAGTGCTACTCAGTTTAAAGGAAAAGAGCTAGAGCTTTATACTTCGGCAGATTATATTAGCTCTAAAAAAGAAGCCATTGGTTTTACTACAATTAAAACAAATGGAGCGTACAATTTCAGTTTTGATGCTACGGAAGTAAAAAAAGTTTATTTAAAAATTGAAGATAAAACAACTTCGTTTTTTGTTGAACCAGGAAAAGTTTACAACCTAAACTTAACATACAGTAAAGAGCTTAATAAAGGAAGTGTTTACGACAAACAGCTTTCCTTAAACTTTAGTTTCCCAGTGCCAACTGAACTCAACCAACAAATAGGGAAATTTAATACCCAGTTTGATGAATTTATTGCTGAAAACAGATCTTTATTTGAAAAAAGAGATCATTCTATTGAAGTAAAATTAAAAGCATTTCAATTAAAAATGTTAAAAGAATTTGGCGGAACTAACACCAGTTTTGTTACAGATTACATTAATTATAGCTTCGCTTCTACTCAAAGTGCGCTAGATGTTTCTTATAAAAAAACAGACATCAAAAAAGGCAACAACATTAAAGCAAACCTATACCTTTCGTACTTAGATAAAAAACCTGTTTTATACAGTAACCCAGAATACATTAGCTTTTTCAAAACATTTTTTAGAGGTGAGTTTAAATCACTTTCTTTAAAAGTTGAAGGGTTCGATATTTCTAAAGCAATTAATGACAAAGCAAGTTATACTGAATTATCAAAAGCACTTAGTAAATACCCTTTTTTAGAAAACGAAGAGTTTAGAATCCTTTTTATGTTAAATGGCTTATTAGAAGTTAGCAGCGGAAAGTATTTTACAAAAGCGAACATCATCAAAATTTTAACAACAATAAAATCAGTATCAAAGTATCCACAACATAAAATAATTGCTACAAACATTATTGATCGTATTACTAAAGTAAAATTTGGTATTGGAAGTTCTGCTCCAAGCTTTGAATTAAAAAACAAAGACAATGAAAGCATTTCGTTAAACAGTTTTAAAGGAAAACCTGTTTACATTAACTTTTGGACAAACTGGAGTATTCCCAGCCAAAAAGAAATGAAAATAATGCAAATGCTTTATAAAAAGTATAAAGGTAAAATTGAATTTATTAGTATTTGTGCTGATAATGACTTTAACAAAATGACTTCATTCTTATCAAAAAATGAAGGATACAATTGGACTTTCTTACACATTGGTAAAGACAAAAAAATATTATCCGACTATAGTGTAGCGACTTACCCAACGTACATCTTAATTGATGATAATTTAAAAGTTGTAAAATTTCCTGCCGGAAGACCTGGTGGAACAGCTGAACGTGCTACTGAGGATAATATTGAAAAAGATATTTACGAGTTAATTAACCAGTAAACTACAACAACTCTTTTATTGAAGCATAAGTATTGGACAACACTTTACTTTCAATTTCTGAATGTGTTAACCACTCTACTTTAGTAATATCTTCTTCTAATTGCGGGACCAATTCACCAATAAAATTACTCGTTAAATCAAACCAATACGTTTGCTTTAAAATAATTTCACCTTTAAATTCATACACATGATAGGTATCTTGTAATTGATTTTGAATCGTTAAATCAGTAATACCACACTCCTCTTCTATTTCTCTAATTGCAGCTTCTTTTATCTCTTCTCCTTCTTCTATCTTACCTTTTGGTAAATCCCATTTTTCTAAGCGGTAAATAAAAAGTTTTTGATTGTTGTTATTCTTAACAATTCCTCCAGCAGCTTTAATTATCTTAAAATATTGTTGAAACTCCTCAAACGCCAAATCATAATCCTCAACTACAAAAACAACGTTTGTTTGCCCAGTTCCATTTAACATTAGCAGTAAAAAAGGAATGTATTCTTTTGAAAAAAAATGAAGGACTAACTTATGCTCAAATTGATTACAATTTTCTTCATTATTAGTAAAACAAATTACCTTTTCGTTTACAAAAACTTTATACATTTGCAGCATGATATTAAATACAGAATCTGCCATAAAAATAGCTGAATCTTTACTACAAATTAAAGCTATTAAATTGAATCCTACAAGCCCTTTTCAATGGGCATCTGGTTGGAATTCACCAATATATTGCGATAACAGGAAAACATTATCTTACCCTCCGGTAAGAACTTTTATTCGTCAACAGTTTGCTGATGCAATTAAAGAACATTTCCCTAATGTAGAAGTTATTGCAGGAGTTGCTACAGGTGGAATTGCCCATGGAGCGCTAGTTGCTGAAGCTTTAGGTTTACCTTTTGCTTATATTCGTTCTTCTTCTAAAGGGCACGGAATGCAAAATTTAATTGAAGGTGATATTTTCAAAGATCAAAAAGTAGTTGTAATTGAAGATTTAATCTCTACTGGTGGAAGTAGTTTAAAAGCTGTTGATGCGCTAAGAGAACACGGTTGTGATGTATTAGGAATGGTTGCCATTTTTACTTACGGTTTTGATTTAGCACGTAAAAACTTTGAAGACAGCCAATGTAAATTAATTACGTTAAGTGATTATAATGCAATGCTTGGTGTTGCTGTCAATAACAATTATGTTTCTGAAAGCGCAATGGAATCTTTAAGCGAATGGAGAACTTCTCCGCATACTTGGGATCCATCTAAATAATATTTTAGTGAAAATAGAAACAACTCATAAAGAAATCAATGCTACTCCAAAAGAAATTTATAATTTCTTGATGGACACCAATAATTTTGAACAGTTATTCCCTCATGATAAAATTAGTGAATGGGAATCTACTACTGAAACATGTAGTATGAAAGTAAAAAACATGGGAATATTAGGATTAAAACGTGTTGCTTCT
>JAQXDJ010000313.1 GCA_029251425.1 Vicingaceae bacterium | reverse complement strand
CATATAAATTATGTTTTATTCTTTAATTATTTTCTTAGTAATTAATTCACCTTCTACAACCATTTGCACAAAATAAATACCCGAAGACAATTCTGTTGCATCAAAAACACTTCCATTTTGAATAACAGTTGTCATTTTCTTACCTTCTAAACTAAATACTTTTACAGCATCTATATCTTTACCTGAAACAACTTCAAAAGATGAAATTACTGGGTTTGGAAATATTGTTGTTATATTTTTATTTGAAGCCTCAACAATACTGGTTGAAAAATCTTCAGAAACACCTATTGAAGCTGAGTATATTTTATCTCCAGAAGTTGCTCCATTTCCATTTGCAGAATTAAATGCTCCATAAAAAGTGATATCACCTGTTCCAGCGATAGGAGCAGTCCAATCAAAAGACCAAGTTCTACTTCCTGTTCCTGTAGTACCTGCAGACTGATGAGTAACTGCAGAACCTCCAACAATTTTAGTATTAGTAGCATCAGTTATTACCATCGTTCCTATCTTAGAATTATCAGCATCTTTTTCCGCAGTAATTTCAAATCCGAACTTATTTATACCTACTTCAGAAATAGTTCCAGTTATAGTGTATGTAGTTCCCGCTACATATCCAGAGACAGGAATATTAGAAGTTATAGAACTAGCAGTAGATCCATTTATCAAACTACCAGAATGACATGCTGTGCAATTTGATGCATCTGCAGGAGAACTTGATCTACCTCCTGGAGAACCTCCAGAAAACGCATGAACAGAAGTTGAATTTGAATCTAAAAAAACATTTAGCGACATAATTCCGATCGCAAAAAATGCAGTTAATCCTATTGAAGTAAGTATGTTTCTTTTCATATTTTTATATTTTTATTAGTTATGCATCAAAAGTAAGATTGAACCATCCTATAAAATAGGACAAATCGAACCATTAATAGGACAGGCTACATTGTCGAAATTTCTTTACGATACTGAACAGGTGTTACACCTACATGTTTTTTAAAAAAACGAGAAAAATAGGACGGATCTTCAAAACCTAATTCAAATGAAATCTCTTTTATTGATTTTGATGAAAGTCTAATAATACGTTTTGCCTCTATTATCACTCTTTCGTTAATAAATTCGCTAACACTTTTATGATAAACACTGTTAACCAACCGATTTAAATAAGTAGTAGTAATATTTAATTTTTCAGCATAAAACCAAACTGGCAAATTATCTGCATAAAATTGTTCAACCAAACCTAAAAAAGCTTCAATTGTTTGTCTCTTTTTAGTTTTACCAACAGACTCAGCTTTACCATCAATTCGAGAAGCCTTAATCAGAAACATTTTTAAACCTAACAAAATCAACTCATTTTTACGCATTTTACGCTGTAAAAACTCTTGATTTAAAGCTTCTAAAATTCCTTTTAATTCCATAAAAAGAATTTTATCCATTTTCAAAACAGGGTTAGTATTCCAGTTTGAAAACAAATCAATTTCATCTAAAAACTTACTACTCTCGTTATGGGCAAAAAACAATTCTTGTTTAAACATACAAACATACCCTGTAGAACCTTCTTCTAAAACGAGATGGTGCATGTGTTGAGGAGATACAAAATGTAATGTGTTTTTTTCTACATCATAAGACTTACCATCTATT
>JAQXDJ010000305.1 GCA_029251425.1 Vicingaceae bacterium | reverse complement strand
AATAATATATAAGCTCTTAGCAAAAGTAGGAATAGATAATCCATTTTCAGTAAAGCATATTTACGCCAAACATTCCGTTAACGAAATAACAACAACAGATATTAATTCATCTGCTTATTTGTCAAAATTAAAAGCACTAGATATAGATGTGGTATTGTCAATTTCACCACCACAACTATTTGGAAAAGAGTTATTAAATCTACCGAATAAAGTTTGTTTAAATGCACATGGCACATTGTTGCCAAGGCACCGAGGGGTTTTTGGTAGTTGGTGGATGTTGTTTGAAGGGGATAAAGAAATTGGAACTACTATCCATACAATGGTGGAAAAATTAGATGCGGGAGAAATTGTTTGGCAAAAAGAAATTCCAATACCTGAAAATGCTACACAATACGCTATAGCTTATCACACTAAAAAAATAATGTCAGCAGGGTTGGTAGAAACTTTAGACAAATTAAATGTACAAAGTTTAGATGCTATAAAATCACCATATCAAGAAAGCTATCATAGAGCACCTTCCAAAGATCAAGGTGAAATTTTTCATAAAAGAGGTTTAAGAGTGGTTACATTTAAAAACGCGAAGCTTACACTTTCTAAAAGTTTTTAAAAAAGAGTAGTTTATTACTTTCCCTTCTATTTATTAGTATTCCTCGTCATTTTTACTACTATTGTTTAAGTATGCAAAAAGGATCTGATACATTTCTATTTTACTTAGGTCACCCGGCACATTATCATAATGTTTCGATGGTAATTAAACAGCTCTCACAAAAAGGCTTTAGGGTTGTTTTAGTGGCTAGAGGTAAAGATGTATTATTTGATTTATTAAAAGGCTTACCATATGAGATTGTTTATTTGAAACCAAGAAGTGGAAATAATAAATTATCATTAATAAAAACAGTTCTTAAGCGAGAGATAATTTTATTTCGTTTAGCGTTGAAGTATAAACCTAAAATGCTAATAGGAACAGATATTGTAATTACTCACATTGGGAAATTATTAAACATTCCATCGGTCATATTGAATGAAGATGACGCCAAAGAGGTGCCTTTTTTAGCAAACTATGGGTTTAAATATGCTGCGGCAGTTTTTTCACCTAATAGCTGTGATATTGCTCCTTATGAGAAGGTAAGTTATCAGGGGTATCATGAACTGGCGTATTTGCATCCTAATTATTTTAAGCCAGATAAATCCAAAATATCAGAACTGCTACAAGGTAGTGAAAGGTATTTTCTTATAAGGTTTGCAGAGCTTACAGCGCATCATGATGAAGGTAAAAAAGGAATTGATTTGGAAGTTGCTAACGAACTTATTCGTCAGTTATCTCCCTTTGGTCGGGTATATATTACCTCAGAGCGAAAATTGGAAGAAGAATTGGAAGCATATCGTATATTTATAGAACCAAAGAATATGCATCATGCTTTAAGTTTCGCGCAAATTTATATCGGTGATAGTCAAACAATGGCTGCAGAAGCAGCTGTTTTAGGGACGCCTTCGATTCGATTTAATGATTTTGTAGGAAAACTAGGTTACTTAGAAGAGTTAGAGCACAAATACCAATTAACATTTGGAGTGCCAACGAGTAAACCAGAAATACTCTATTCTAAGATAACAGAGTTGTTAGAGAACAATATATTAGAACAAGATTTTGAACAAAGAAAGGAAAGGATGCTTAAAGATTGTGTAGATGTCACACAGTTATGGACAAACTATTTTATTGAGAACAGAAAAAAGTAGATGAATAATCGAATAATCATAGAGGAACAAGGAGAGAAGGCTTATTTGTATTTGTCGAAATATATTAGTATTGAGAATGATGATGTTGAGGTAATTAAGACTACCAATAAGTTTAATATTCGAAAAATTACAGGTGAAAAATCCGCTATTGTTAATCTAAATAAGGTTAACGATATCAATAAAATGAATGATTTTTTTAAAGTAGTTAATGAAAAGTTAAATGTAGGAGGGGTATTTGTTGGTTGTGTTGAAACTAAAGGGGAGCGTAGAAGAAGGATTTTTAAGAAGTACCCAATAGGTATTGCTCAAGTATATTATTTATTTGATTTTATTTTTAAACGGGTTTTTTCAAAGTTATGGGTAACAAAGTGGTTTTACTTTTTTGTTACCGCAGGGAGAAACCAGGTTTTGTCTAGAGCAGAAGCATTAGGAAGATTAGTTTATTGCGGGTTTGAAGTAGTAGATGAATGTGAAATTGACAATATCAATTACTTTGTAGTTAAAAAGGTAAAAGAGGTAGAGTGTGTTAAAGAACCACGGTTTAGTATCTTGTTTAAAATGAGTAGAGTGGGTAAATATGGTAAACCCATAACCGTATATAAGATTAGAACAATGCACCCTTATGCCGAGTACCTACAATCTTATATTTATAAAATCAACGATTTACAACCAGGAGGAAAGTTTAAAAATGATTTCAGAGTAACGACATGGGGGAAAGTGTTAAGAAGGTTATGGATTGATGAAGTCCCAATGCTTATTAATTTGTTTAGAGGTCAGTTGAAATTTGTAGGAGTTAGACCGTTAAGTAAACAATACTTAAGTTTGTATAGTGAGGAACTAAAAGAAAAAAGAAAAGAGGTGAAGCCAGGTCTTGTTCCGCCTTATTATGCGGATATGCCAAGTACTTTAGATGAGATTATGGAGTCGGAGTTACAATATATAAATGCTTATAATAAGCATTCTCTGATTACAGATGTTAAGTATTTTTTTAGAGCCACTTCGAACATAATTGTGAACGGAGCAAGAAGTAATTAATCAAAGCTATGTTAAAAAAAGTATCATTACTATTTATTGTATTATTAACGTGTTCACTCGTTTATTCTCAGATTGTTATGCAACCCATCACATCTAGCGTGTATGAGTTCTTAGATGAGATGGCTCAAATGAAATACATTGAATTAAATTCTGCAATTAAGCCTTATTCAAGAGTTTTTATTGCAAAAAAATTAGATGAGATACATGTTCATAAAGGCGAGTTAAATAATAGACAGAAAAAAGAACTTGCATTTTATTTTAGAGATTTTAATAAAGAATTAAGATCAAAAGATGATTTTGTAAAGAGAAAAGACTTGTTGTTTTATAAAGATAGTCTTTTCACTTTAACAGCTAATCCAATTTTAGGGGTGGAATACGGTACAAATAGTGCTGGAAATTATTTGCATCGTTGGAATGGAGGGGAATTTTATGGGTATGTTGGTAAGCATTTAGGGTTTTCTGGAAGTTTAAGAGATAATGGAATTTCTGAGATATTGACAGCCCCTCAATATTTAACCTATGATCAAGGAGGGAATTTTAAAATTAATCAAGGTCAAACAGGAGCAAGGAGTGATTATAGTGAAGCATTAGGTTCCATTTATTATTCAACTGATTGGATGAGATTAGGTGTAGTTAAAAATAATTTTACATGGGGGGATAATTACCATGGAGCTAATATTCGCTCAAATAAAGCTCCTTCAGTTGGTTATATAGACTTCAATTTAGCCCCAGTTAAATGGTTTGAGTTAAATTATACTCATTCTTGGTTAGTTTCAGAATTGTTAGACAGTAACCGTATGTTTTTATATAATAATGAAAGAAGAGAGGTTTTTGTGAATAAGAATAGAGCTGCTAATATGTTTACATTTAAACCATTTAAAAACTTTTATTTTTCAGCAGGGAACTCTATTGTTTATGCAGATGATGGTGTGAAGCCTTTTTATCTCATACCTTTTATGTTTTATAAATCGGTTGATCATACTTATAACAGTGCGGGAAGTAATGCATTGGGGCAAAATTCTCAGATGTTTTTAAACATCAGTTCCAGACAAATTAAACACCTTCATTTATATACCTCAGTGTTTATCGATGAAATTAGTATTGGAAAAATATTTGATGCACAGCAAAGTTCTAATATTATGAGTGCAAAAATTGGGTTTAGGCTTGATAATTTACCTTTAAGAAACACTTATTTTTTAGCAGAATATACTCGAACAAACCCTTGGACTTATAGACACCAAATTGAATCAACAACGTATGCCTCTAATGATTATAGTTTGGGTCATTATCTTGGAGAGAATGCACAAGAAATTTATTTGGAGGGAGGGATGAAATTGTTTAGAGGTTTGAAGGCGACTTTGTCATATACACTGGCAGAAAAGGGTGGGGAACATATTTATCAATTAATTCAAGGAAATGCAAATGTTAAAGGCTTACCTTTTTTAGAAAATGTTGTTTGGAGTAATCAAACTATAGAGGGAGCTGTTAGATATGAAATTATCAATGACGGATATGTTTTTGCCAGAATAAGATTAAGTGATATTGATGGAGATGTTAATTATACGCCAACAATATTTAGAGGAACACAAACTACAATATCTGGAGGAATTAACTTTGGATTTTAAGAAGTTTTTAGTTCTTTAAATGAGAATTTATTTTCCTAAAAGGTATTGCATTTCAAATAATTTAAGTTGAGTTTCAAATAACTTAAGTCTTATGTTTAGCAATTCATCATCTTCAGTTTTTTTTCTATTTCCAAAAAGTC
>JAQXDJ010000300.1 GCA_029251425.1 Vicingaceae bacterium | reverse complement strand
CATTTGGCTCCTCTTCTTTAATGGATTTATAAAGAATTTCTGCCAAAAAAAAAGCGATAGAAACCTTCCCAATGTCAAAAGGGATAGTATTAAAAGGAAAATATAACTGAATATCTTTTACCCGCTCTAACCCTTTTTTTTCTTTGTGTACTGCATTAATTTCAACTAAAGAAAGTGGTTGTAAATAAACTGCTTTATTTTTAGACTTTTTATTTCTTACTCCATTTAATATATATGATTGTAATCCAAATTTTTGAGTATAAATTTTAGCAATCACACTTTTTTCACCATACTTAAAATGGTGCAGAACAATACCTTTGGTGGTAGTAAGCATTAATGGTAAATCAAAATTTTAGCTGCAGCTTTTTGATCCCCGTTTTCGCTCCCATTAAAAATCATATAAACACCTGTTTGAACTTTATTTCCATTAAAATCTTTTCCATCCCAAATTGCTTGCCCTCCAAATGAAGTTGTTTGATAAACAATGTTTCCACTAATATCAGTAATACGAACATCTGTATCTTTTAACAATCCTCTAATTGCTATACTCCCTGTAAAATCTGGTTTTACTGGGTTAGGATAAACATAAACATTCTCATAATTTTCTCCGCCTTCAGTTGCTGTTCCCTTATAAGAAATTAATCCTTTTTCTGTTCCAATATATACTTCACCCGTTTCTGGATCAATAACAATATCAAAAATATTATTAGAAAACAATGGGCTATTATCTGTAGTAAAATGCTCAATCTCTTGAGTTCCATCTTCACTCATTAAGAAAACTCCTGAAGTTTCAGTCCCTATCCATTTTCTGTTGGCACCATCAATAGTAATAACTGTTACAACTTCCGATTCTAACAAAATTTGTGTTTGACCATCCTGTTCAACAAAAATTTGCTCAGCTTTTATATCTTCATCAAATACGTTTGATGGATTATAAAAAACAGCAACTCCCTCATCTGTACCAATCCATATCTCACCGTCTTTGTCTTCTGTAATAGAATATAATTGTGTTCCAGGTAATTCAGTTACACTTGGAGTCAATTTTTTAGACTGAATAGTATTAGGGTCTCCTAAGGTTCCATGATTAATAACAATTAGACTGTTTGTCTTAGGCTCAACAATCCATTTGTTATTATTTTGATCAATTAAAATACTGGTAAAAACATTGTTCTCTGCTATACCCAAGCCAACCAAAGAAAACTTATACCATTCATTTTCAGGGGTTTTTACAGCTAATTGATTATCTGTAAACGAGCTTGAGACCCATAAATTATTATCCTTATCAAATGCAAGTGCGCCTACTTTAGTAGTACCAAATGAAGTGCTATCAAGCACAGAGTTTTCAGCTGTAAAGATATTGGAAACAACACCGTTATTTAGCTGAAATAGGCCCTGGTCCCAGGTTCCAATAAAAACTTCTGAAGAATTACTAGGGTTAATTGCAACAGCAACAGCATCTCGGGTTCTTTCTCCGTTTAGCCCAGCAACGAAATCTCTGGAAGCTTTCCAATAATTATTTTCATTATGACTATATATGTGATTTTTCACATTACTTGGTTCAAAAGTTCCTGTACTATAACCACCTGAAACTACCCACAAATTATCCTCTAAAAAATCCATTTTAAAAACATTAGCTGTTGAAGGTCCATTAGGATGAATTATTTGTCCATCAAAATTATTCTTGATCTTAATAAGACCTTGTCTTATGTCTGCTATTAACACAAACCCTTCAGTATCAATTATAGCATCTGCTGGAGACACATTCCCATTAGTATTGAAATGAGTAATGGTTTTAACTTTCAATAAAGATTCAGCATATATATCAATTGATTGCCCAAAGCTCACCAACAAATTATTTTGTGACACATTTAAACTATTAACCGTTACACCATTAGGAATAAATTTTTCCCAGGAACCTCCATTATTATAATAAACTGTGTCAGAATCTATAGTAGGTAAATCTAAACTAACAAAAATTGTATTTGCAAAAGACACTATATAACTATAATCCGAAATACCTAACTCTGGCAACAAAGACCACTCATTAAAATCAATTAAATTTGCACTATTTTTATTAGCAACAAAAACACCTTGATTGGTTGCTGCATAAATATTGACGGCATCAATTGTAACTGCATTGGTGAAAATAGGGTTCCCTAAAGGTCCAAAAAAATACGTTTCTACTACCTCTTCTTTTTCGGTGTTTAATACAACAATTCCAAACCCGGTAGATAAATAAGCTAGCTTCCCTTGAAAATAAATATGGTTAATATTTTTACTGCCTAATATATTAGAATTTTTTATTGCAGAAAGATTTGTAATATTTTTATTTTCATCTATTACATCAATGTTTCCATTAACATAAGCAATTACCGTTTTTTTATTAAAGTCATCAAACTTAATCGCACTTATTCCTATATCAGATAAGCTGTTAACAACATTTAATCTATCAATAGAAAAGTCCGACTTATCATATGAAAAAAGCGCTGAATTGGTTGCACAATAGATTAAGTTATTGGTTTCTGTAACTGATACTGCATCTACATAAGGCAAATGATCCCGCCAAGAACCGACAGAAATCTCTTGACAAGTTGAAGATCTTGCTAGTAAAACTAAAATAATTATTATAAATAATCTATTTATCATTGGAGCAATAGTAACTGATAGAGAAACTTTTTATTGCACAAAAATAAGTTATATTTACCAAAAATAATGGCTCCGTAGTTCAACTGGATAGAATGGCAGATTTCGGCTCTGCTGGTTGGGGGTTCGAATCCCTCCGGGGTCACTTATTAAACCCATCATAAAACATATCTCTTATCAGCAACATCTCAAATAAAAACAGGGTATATGGTTTAGATATATTTAGAACTTTAGCGATCCTTTTAGTCGTTCTTTCTCATGGAAAAATAGTCTCTAAAGATCTTTTTAACTTCTTTCCATCAACACCATTAATTGATGGCGTTGAACTTTTTTTTGTGTTAAGTGGTTTTTTAATCGGGTCGATTCTAATTAAACAGTTTAACCAAAAAAAAGGTTTTAGCTTCGTTTCGATAACCAACTTCTGGAAAAGAAGATGGTTCAGAACACTGCCAAATTATTATTTAATATTACTCGTTAACTTCCTCTTAATTAAATACGACATCATTGCTGGAAATATTGAACAATTTAACTTTAAATTTCTGTTCTTCCTTCAGAATTTTTCAACAGGATTTACAGACTTTTTTTGGGAAAGCTGGAGTTTATCTGTCGAAGAGTGGTTTTACATTTCAATACCCTTGCTTCTTTTTGTATTTAATCTTTTTTTAAATAAAAAAACAACCATACTAGTCTCTATTTTAATTCTAATTCTTGCACCATTAATGTATAGGATAAGTATCTCGGAAATTAGTGTTGATGATTTCTGGTGGGATATAAACTTTAGAAAAGTAGTTTTAACAAGGTTAGACGCTATAGGTTTTGGCGTACTAGCTGCATACCTTAAATATTATCACAATAACTTTTGGATTAAACATCAGAACTGGATGCTTATTTTAGGAATTGGGTTTCTTATTACTAGCCTTTACATACCTATTGAGCCTAACAGTTTTTATTCCAAAACCTTTTATTTCAGCCTAGTTTCAATTGGCGCTATGCTATTAATTTCAAAAGCTGATAGTATAAAAACAACAAAACATACAATTATAAAAAGAATAGTTACGCATATTAGTAAAATCTCATACTCTATGTATTTAGTAAACTTAGCTTTGGTTGCTCAAGTAATAGATTACAATTTTACGGCACAAAGTGGTTTTGAAAAAATATATTTGTACCTCCTTTATTGGAGTGCAACAATTATTATTTCATCATTTTTATATCGCTTTTTTGAAAAACCAATGATGAATTTAAGAGATCGTTTTTAATTTTTCAAAATTGCTTTAATTCCTGGTAATTCTTTACCTTCTAAATACTCTAACATAGCTCCACCACCTGTACTAACATGACTCACTTCATTTGCCAAGTTAAATTTATTAATTGCAGCTACCGAATCACCTCCTCCAACTAAAGAAAATGCGCCTTTTTTAGTTGCTTCAACTACCGCTAAAGCAATTTGCTTAGTTCCTTCTTGAAAAGATGTTAATTCAAAAACACCCATTGGTCCATTCCATAAAATTGTTTTAGAATTACTTACACAGGAAACATAATCCTTAATTGCATTTCCACCAATATCTAATCCCATCCAACCATCAGGAATTGTGTTAGTATCACAAACTTGAGTATTCGCATCATCACCAAATTTATCAGCTGCAACCGTATCACTAGGAATTAAAATTGAAACGCCTTTTGCTTTTGCTGTTTCCAACACTTCTTTTGCTGTTTCAATAAAATCATCCTCAACAAGTGAGTTTCCTGTTTTACCACCCAAAGCTCTAGCAAATGTATAAGCCATTCCTCCTCCAATAATAATGTTGTCAACCCTTTCCATTAACTTTTCAATGATGATAATTTTAGACGAAACTTTCGCCCCACCAACAATCGCAGTAATAGGACTTTCTCCTTCATTCAATACTTTAGAAACACTCACAATTTCTTTTTCAATTAAATACCCAAACATTTTTTCGGTTGGAAAAAATTTAGCAATAATTGCAGTTGAAGCATGAGCTCTATGAGCTGTCCCAAAAGCATCATTTATGTAAACATCTCCTAATTCCGATAATTGTCTTGCAAAATTCTTATCGCCAGCAGTCTCGTGCTTGTAAAAACGCAAATTCTCTAGCAATAAAACTTCACCAGGTTTTAAATCACTTGCCATTTCTTTCGCTTCTGCCCCTATACAATCTGTTGCAAATTTAACATCACAAACTACTAATTTAGAAACTTCATCCACAATACTAGATAATGAAAATTTGGCTTCTGGGCCATTTTTTGGCCTACCTAAATGCGACATTATAATAACTGACCCACCTCCAGAAAGCACTTTTTGTATTGTCGGAACTGCTGCCTTAATACGTGTATTATCTGTAACATTAAAATCGCCATCTAAAGGCACATTAAAATCTACCCTTATTAAAGCTTTTTTATTTGTGAAGTTGTAATTATCTATGTTTTCCATATCAAAAAAATTGAACTGCGAAGTTAAAGTTTTGAATGAAAATAATCCAATGAAACTCAATATTAATTACTTTTGAATACAATGCAATTCAAAGAAATCATAGGACATCAAGATGTTAAAAAAAGACTGATTAACTCTGTTAATGATGGCAGAATTAGTCATGCTCAACTATTTTTGGGGCCAGAAGGTTGTGGCAATTTACCTATGGCAATTGCTTATGCTCAATACATTTCTTGCCAAAATAAAGGTGATGATGATTCTTGTGGAGAATGCGAGTCATGTGTTAAATTTCAAAAATTAATACACCCCGACTTACACTTTGTTTTCCCAGTTGCATCAAGTGCTGAAGTAAAAGTAAAGCCCACAAGTACCCAATATATTTCGCAATGGCGAGAAGCAGTTCTAGAAACCCCATATTTATCTTTAGCAAACTGGCAAAATCGTATAGAAACAGGCAATAAACAATTGCTTATTTCTAAAAATGAAAGTGAATCTATTCTTAAAGTTTTAAGCTTAAAAACGTACGAATCTGAATATAAAACAATGATAATTTGGTATCCTGAACGGTTTAATATCGCCTCTGGAAATAAATTATTAAAGATTATTGAAGAACCGCCAAGCAAAACACTTTTTATATTAGTTGCACAAGATGCTGAACAAATTATTTCTACCATTTTGTCGAGAACTCAATTGGTTAAAATTGGCAGAATTAAAGAGGACACTATACAAGTCGAATTAGAAAAAAAATACGCTTTAGAGAGTTCCATTGCACATAAAATTGCACATCAGTCGGATGGAAATTTTATTACTGCTCAAAAATTAATTGAACATTCTGCTACCGAAGAAGAATTTCATGAATTGTTTAAAATTTGGATGCGTTCGGCATTCAAAGGAAATGTTGCAGGACTAATTACTTGGTCAGAAAATATGGCAAGCGCTGCATTTGGAAGAGAAAAACAAAAGCAATTTTTAAAATATGCTTTGCACCTTTTTAGAGAAAGTTTAATTAAAAACTATGGTGATCCAGAAATGGAAAGAACAGCCAATAATGAGCTGAAATTCTTATCTAATTTTGCCCCATATATTCATGGCGCTAATTGTATCGAAATTATTGAATTGTTTAATAATGCCTCTTACCATATCGAAAGAAATGCGAATCCAAAAATTTTATTTTTAGACATTTCTTTAAAACTCACTAAACTTTTAAGAGTTCAAGCTCCTGAATTTAATTAACCAAAAGGTTATCCATATTTTATTGTGAATAGTTCCTACTTATTCACTCTTAAATCATACCTAAAAAAACTATATTTGTAAGGAACAATAAGTTTAACAATTCGCAGTTTTTTCAATGCGAATACTAAAAATCAACATTAACCTTTTTAAAACAAAGGATTAAGGTTTTTAGGATTCTAAAATTGAAGAACTGACAATATATAAAATAACAAATGGGATGTAGTGGATGTAGTTCTGCTAGGGGTTGTGGTACATCAGCAAAAGGATGTAAAAGCAAAACTGGTAGTTGTAATAAATTAAATGTTTTTGACTGGTTAAGTGATGTTGAATTGCCTCACGGTCAGAAAATGTTTGATTGTGTAGAGGTTCGGTTTAAAAATAGTCGAAAAGAATTCTATAGGAATTTAGATGAATTACCTCTTCATATTGGAGATATAATTGCTGTAGAGTCATCTCCTGGATATGATGTTGGAACCGTTTCTTTAACTGGAGAATTAGTTAAAAAACAAATGCGAAAAAGAAAAGTTGCATTTGATTCTGAAGAAGTAAAGAAAGTTTACCGACAAGCAAAAAAAACAGATGTTGACAAATGGCTTGAAGCTCAAGCGATGGAGTTTGACACCATGCATAAAGCTAGAACTTTAGCTATTGAGTTGGGGTTGAAAATGAAAATTAGTGATGTTGAATATCAAGGCGATCGCTCTAAGGCAGTATTTTATTACACAGCCGAAGGCCGTGTAGATTTTAGAGAGCTTATTAAGAGAATGGCAAGCGAGTTTAAAATCAGAATTGAAATGAAGCAGATTGGTGTTCGCCAAGAAGCTAGCCGTTTAGGAGGAATTGGTTCTTGTGGTAGAGAATTATGTTGCTCTACCTGGTTAACTGATTTTAGATCAGTTTCAACATCTGCAGCACGTTACCAACAACTATCGTTAAACCCTCAAAAACTAGCTGGACAATGTGGAAAACTAAAATGTTGTTTAAATTTTGAGCTAGATTCTTATGTTGACGCGCTTAAAGATTTTCCGAATACGAATCTAAAATTAAAAACTAAAAAAGGAAATGCCTTTTACCGTAAAATGGACATTTTTAGAGGCATTATGTGGTATTCATATCAAGATGAACCATTAAATTTTATTGAGCTAAAGCTTGAGAGAGTTAATGAGATTATTGCCATGAACAAGAAGGAAGAAAAACCTAAAGACTTAATGGGTTTTGTTGAAATTAAAGAAGTAATTAAAGAGCCCGAATACGAAAATGTTGTTGGACAAGATGATTTAACTCGTTTTGATAAGCCAAAAGGAAAGGGAAATAATAATAGAAACAAGAACCGAAATAAAAAAAGAAAACCTCAAGGACAAGGGCCGAATAAACCTGGAGATAATAACAAATCTCCTCAAGGAAACAAGCCAAATAACGGTAACAAAAAGAAGCCAAACAATAAAAACCGAAATAGAAATAACAACAATAAACCTAAGCCTCCTCAGCAAAAGAATGATTAGCAAAAAGTTTAAAATATTAAGTATTTTCATTTTAATGATAGGATTTATTTCATGTGATTCTAACAAAGTTTTTGAAGAATATATTGAAGTTAAAAATGCCAATTGGGAAAAAGAAAATGTAGCGAGTTTTGAATTTGAAGCTAAAGACACTTTAACTGCACACAATCTATACATTAATGTTAGAAACACGGGTGAATATGCATACAGCAATATTTATCTTTTTGTAACCATGCAAGGACCAAATGGTGGACTTCTAAAAGATACTGTAAACTGTGTTTTAGCAGACAATAGAGGCAAATGGTTAGGTAATGGTATTGGTGATTTATGGGATTTAAGAGTTCCTTATGTAGGAGGTTTTAAATTTGCTCAATCTGGAAATTATACCGTTACATTAGAACAAGCTATGCGAGTAGAAAATGGTTTAGAAGGTATTACCGATATTGGTTTAAGAGTTGAAACAGCAAAATAAAAAACGTGTCAAAAAAAGAAGAAAAACCAAATAACAGAAAAAAATTCATGCTCTTTTGGGCGATGGTTTTATTGCCTGTTTTATTGCTTTTTGCAATTATGTGGGGAGCAAAAAATGGCACTTTAGGTTTTGAGCCCCTTCCTGATTTAGAAGAGTTAGAGAATCCAAAAAGTAATTTAGCTTCAGAAATTATTACTTCTGACGGAAAAGTTATTGGTAAATATTTTCTTCAAAACAGAACAAATATAAAATACGATGAATTATCCCCATTTTTAGTTGACGCTTTAATCGCAACTGAAGACGAAAGATATCGAGAACACTCTGGAATTGATTTTAGAGGTTTAGTTAGAGCTGTTGTTAATTTAGGTAAAGCTGGTGGAGCAAGTACTATTACACAACAATTGGCTAAAATGATGTTTCACGAAAGGGAAACAGCAACGCTTGTTAAAAAAATCAAACAAAAATTACAAGAACAGATTATTGCCGTAGAACTTGAAAAACGCTACACAAAAAATGAAATCATCATTATGTATTATAACAAGTTCGATTTCATCTACAATGCTGTAGGAATAAAATCAGCTTGTAATGTATATTTTAACAAAGCTCCTAAAGATTTAGACATTGAAGAAGCAGCAATATTGGTTGGTATGGCTAAAAACCCATCCTTGTACAACCCTAAAAGATTTCCAGAAAACGCAATAAAACGTAGAGAAGTTGTTTTTGCTCAAATGAAAAGAAGCGATTTAATTACACAACAAGAGTATGACTCTTTAAGAGTTTTACCATTAATATTAGATTATAACATTGTTGATCACAAAGAAGGGATTGCCCCTTATTTTAGAGAAACCTTACGACTAAAACTTCAAAGATTACTAAAGCAAAAAGATAAAGAAGGGAATTACATTTATGCGAAGTCTGATGGGGAGCCATACAATATTTACAGAGATGGATTAAAAGTTTTTACGACCATTAATTCTCGTATGCAAACGCATGCCGAAAGTGCTGTAGAAGATTATATAGCAAACACTTTACAAGGTGAGTTTAGCGAATATTTAGCCCGAGTAAGAACCAAGCATTATCCGTATGATGGAGGAAGAAAAGGAGTTAACACAACTCAATATGAATCTATTATGAAATCTTCTAAACAAAAAACACCACGTTATAGAGTTTTAACAGGGAAAGAATGTTTTAACTGTGGAAGAAGAGGTGAAAATGTAAAAAAGAAAGGAAAATATTACGTTTGTCAGGCAGAAGATTGTGGTGAAAAAAGATGGGCAACTAATCAAGATTCTATTGATATTATTTTCGACACGAAAGTGAAAATGCAAGTATTTTCACACCAAGGAGCAATTGACACCTTGTTATCTCCATTAGACTCAATAAAGTATTATAAAACATTTTTGCATACAGGTTTGATGTCAGTTGATCCTCACACGGGCTATATTAAAGCTTGGGTTGGTGGTGTTAATTATCAAAATTTTGCTTACGATCACGTTACAAGTACACGCCAGGTTGGATCTACCTTTAAACCATTTGTTTACGCAACAGCTATCCAAAACGGGTATTCACCTTGTCATGAAGTACCAAATGTAAAATATACCTTCCATAAAGGTAATTTTGGACTATTAAAAGATTGGACACCTAGTAACTCTGGAGGACCAAGCAACGGATGCCCTGTTTCTTTAAAATATGCTTTAGCTAATTCTATGAACACCATTACTGCATGGATAATGAAGCAATTTGGACCACAAGCAGTAATGGAGCAAGCAAGAGCAATGGGAATTAAAAACAAATTAGATCCTGTTCCTTCCTTATGTTTAGGAGTAGCCGATTTAAGTGTTTACGAAATGGTTGGTGCTAACGCTACATTTGCTAATAAAGGAGTTTACATTCAACCAACAATGTTTACAAGAATTGAAGATAAACATGGTAATGTAATTATTGACAGAAACCCTGAAACTAAAGAAGCTATGAGTGAAGAAACAGCTTATATAATGTTAGATTTAATGAAAGGAATTGTTGACGGTGAATACAATAAATGTATGGGAGATGATAGAGTTTCAAGGGGAAGGTCTGGAATGTACACCTCTGGAACTGGAATGCGATTAAGAGTTAGTGTTTCAAAGTCTAGACCTTACGCTGGTCATAAATACCCAATAGCTGGAAAAACTGGAACTACTCAAAACAACTCTGACGGATGGTTTATGGGATTAACACCTGATTTAGTGACTGGAGTATGGGTTGGAGCTGATGAAAGATCAATTCGATTTACTTCTACCAATTTAGGGCAAGGCGCAAATACAGCATTACCTGTTTGGGCATATTATATGCAAAAAGTTAAAGCAGATAAAAAATTAGATTACCCAGACACAGATTTTGAAAGGCCAGACAAACCCTTAAGTATTGAATTGGATTGTATAAAATATAATGAAATGAAATCCAGTGGCTTTGGAGGAAATTCAGAATATTAAAAAATAAAATTATGGCAATAAATAAAGTTGTTGCAAATGCGCAAGAGGCAACAAAAGGAGTAGAAAACGGAATGACCTTAATGTTAGGTGGATTTGGTTTGTGTGGTATTCCTGAAAACTGCATATCAGAAATGGTAAAAATGAACGTTAATGATCTAACGTGCATTTCAAATAATGCTGGTGTTGATGATTTCGGTTTAGGATTATTACTTCAAAAAAAACAAATTAAAAAAATGATTTCTTCTTATGTTGGTGAGAATGATGAGTTTGAACGCCAGATGTTAAGTGGTGAATTAGAAGTGGATTTAATTCCTCAAGGATCATTAGCTGAAAGATGTAGAGCTGGCGGAGCAGGAATCCCTGCTTTTTTTACGCCTGCTGGTTACGGAACTGAAGTTGCTGAAGGAAAAGAAGTAAGAGAGTTTAATGGTAAACCACATATTTTAGAGCACGCCTTAACTGCAGATTTTGCAATTGTAAAAGCCTGGAAAGGTGATACTGCAGGGAATTTAATATTTAAAGCAGCAGCACGTAATTTTAATCCAATGATGGCTATGGCCGGAAAAATTACTATTGCAGAAGTAGAAGAATTAGTTCCTGAAGGGACTTTAGATCCTAACACTATCCATACTCCAGGAATATTTGTACAACGTATTTTCCAAGGGGTAGATTATGAAAAAAGAATTGAGCAAAGAACTGTAAGACAAAAAGGATAATTATGGCACTTGATAAAGTAGGAATAGCAAAAAGAATTGCACAAGAATTAAGAGACGGGTGGTACGTCAATTTAGGTATAGGAATTCCTACATTGGTTGCCAACTTTGTGTCAGAAGATATAACAGTAGAATTTCAATCGGAAAATGGAATTTTAGGAATGGGACCATTTCCTTTTGACGGTGAAGAAGATGCTGATTTAATTAATGCAGGAAAACAAACGGTTACTTTACAACCAGGAGCATCAATTTTTGATTCAGCAACTAGCTTTGCGATGATCAGAGGTCAACACGTACAACTAACTGTTTTAGGAGCAATGGAAGTTTCTCAAAACGGAGATATCGCCAACTGGAAAATTCCTGGAAGAATGGTTAAAGGTATGGGTGGTGCTATGGATTTAGTAGCTTCAGCAGAAAATATTATTGTGGCAATGATGCACACGAATAAGAAAGGCGAAAGTAAATTACTCGCAGATTGCTCATTACCACTAACAGGTGTAGCTTGTGTAACAAGAATAATTACAAACTTAGCAGCGTTAGAAATTAAAGATCGCGCCTTTCATTTACTAGAAAGGGCTCCAGGAGTTAGTGTTGAAGAAATTAAAGCAGCTACCGAAGGTAAACTTATCATTCCGGATAATGTTCCTGAAATGAAAATTGATTAATCCTAATTCATTTAACACTCCATTATTGTATTCCAAACGTATTGCCTTCTATGCAACTTTAAATACTAATTTCCAGTCTTTTAAATAGCTTTATAGGAAAAATAGTATCTTGTAGGGTTCAATTAATTAACTTGAAATTTTTAGCCAAAATATTCCTTTTTTTAATAAGTGTAAATTCATTTGCACAAATCGCCAGTGTTGAATTTGTTGAAAATAAAGGTCAGTGGAATAACAAAGTTAAATACAAGGCGCAACTTCCTGGGGGCAATATTTATTTAGAAAATGACAGGTTAACCTATCTTTTTTATGACGAAAAAGATATGGCCCGTTTAAGCGAAATGCATCATCATGAAATTAAAAACCCTACACCAGATGATTATATAATGGATTTACATGCGTTTCAAATTAATTTTTTAAACGCTAAAACAGAGACTATAACTGCAACAGAACCAACACCTGATTATGTCAATTATTATTTAGGAAATGATTCTAAAAAATGGGCTTCTAATGTCCGAAAATATGGTAAAACTTCTTATCAAAGGATTTATGATAATATCAATTTGAAGTTTTACCTCAACGAAGGGTATTTAAAGTATGATTTTGTTGTTGATATCGGTGGAGAGCCTTCTGAAATTCAATTAAAGTATCAAGGTGTTGAAGAAATTGTGCTAGTTGAAGGCGCATTAAAAATTACCACTTCGGTAAACAAGATTATTGAGCAAAAACCTTATGCTTACCAACTCATAAATGGAAGTAAAAAAGAAGTATCATGTAATTTTGTTTTAAAAGAAAATATCGTCTCTTTTGAATTCCCAAATGGATACAATGAAAATGAAAAACTAATCATTGATCCTGCGCTAATTTTTGCCTCATACACTGGATCTACTAATGACGACTGGGGTTATACCTCAACTTTTGATGAGGCTGGGCATCTGTATGGTGGTGGCGCCACATTCGGAATAGGTTACCCTACAACACCCGGAGCTTTTCAGATTAATTTTGCCGGAGGTAATGGATCTTTCTTGGCTGGGACTGACATTACTATCTCTAAATTTTCTCCTGATGGAACATCACTTATTTATGCTACATACATTGGAGGAACTGGAAATGAATCTCCTCACAGTTTAATCGTAAACGATAATCAAGAATTATTGATAATGGGAACAACAGCCTCAAATGACTACCCTGTAACCTCAGGTGCATATGACATCACTTATGGCGGGGGCACAACTTATTCTGGAAGTACTCCACATTATATTGGTGGTTCAGATATTGTAATTACAAAACTGGATAGTGCTGGGCAAAATTTGTTAGGGTCAACCTACATAGGAGGTTCAGCCAATGACGGATTAAATACAAATGACACGTTGCTTAAAAATTATGCAGACGATTATAGAGGGGAAATAATTATTGACGCAAATGATAACGTTTACGTAGCAAGTACAACTTTTTCTAGTGACTTTCCAACAACTGGAGGGGTAATTCAACCTTCATTTCAAGGAGGACAAGAAGGATGTGTATTTAAGCTCAACTCTGATTTAACTAGCCTAATTTGGAGCACCTATTTAGGAGGAAGTGGTAATGATGCTGCATATTCTTTACAATTTGATGAAATTGGAAACCTATTAATTACAGGGGGAACAACTAGTAATAATTTTCCAACAACTACGGGAGTAATTCAACCTTCATTTCAAGGAGGTTCTGCTGATGGCTGGATTTCCAAGATAAACAGCACAGCTACATCTCTTATTGCAAGTACTTACCTTGGGACTAATGCCTATGACCAAAATTATTTTGTGCAGTTAGATACTGCTAATAATGTGTTCGTAGTTGGACAAACAGAAGGAATCTACCCTATTACACCTATTACCGTTCATAATAACCCAAATAGTGGTCAGTTTCTTCACAAATTGTCCCCAGATCTATCAAGTACTATTTTCTCCACTACTTTCGGAACAGGATCTGGAGGAATTGACATTGCTTTATCCGCTTTTTTAGTTAATGAATGTAATTACATATTAATATCTGGATGGGGAGGGTCCTCAAATGGAGCCGTACCATCAAGTACAACTTCAGGATTGCCGATTACTCCAAACGCTATTCAAGCTACAACAGATGGAAGTGATTATTACCTAACTATGTTTAATGAAGATGCCGATTCACTACTATTTGCTACTTTTTTTGGAGGAACAGCAAGTGATGATCATGTTGATGGAGGAACAAGTCGATTTGATAAAAAAGGAATTGTATATCAAGCTGTTTGTGCTTCTTGTGGTCCTCAGACCGATGATTTCCCAACAACACCAGGAGCATGGTCAAATACAGATAATAGTGTTACTCCTTTCGGAAGTCGTTGTAATTTAGGTGTATTTAAAATTGATTTATCACTGCTAAAAGCTGATGCAGAAGTTTACACCACACCTTCTTATTGTATCGGAGATACTGTTCGTTTTCAAAATTTAAGTATTGGAGGAGCGTATTTCTCTTGGGATTTTGGGGATGGAAGTGCAGCATCCAACCTGACAGAACCTTTCCATTTATTTGCTGACACAGGAACCTATCAAGTTCGATTGATTGCTGTGGATGCGATTTCTTGTGTGGGACAAGACACAGATTATGTTGATATTTTTATTGTCGCCCCAGATGCTAAAGCTTGGCCCGACACTATTGTTTGTCCTGGTCAGGAGGTTGAACTTTTTTCAGGCGGAGGAACCATTTTAGGTTGGGAACCATTCATTGATGTTTACGAAAATCAAGGAAAATATTTTACTACGCCTTTTTTTCCTGCAACCTATACGGTAACTGTTGAAGATGCGCTAGGCTGTAAAGCTGATGCTTCGCTTACAATTGGTGTTCTTCCTGCACCATTTTTAGAAGCTGGAGATGATCAAGAAGCCTCTTCTGACAACCTAATACTTAAAGCGACTGGTGTAGGTAATTTTAGGTGGAGTCCCCCTTTTCTAGTATCCTGTGATACCTGTCAAAGTACAGTAGCGTTTCCAAATACAACAACCGTTTTTACCGTTAGTTTAACGAATGAAATTGGTTGTGAAAGCACTGATCAACTCACAATTTTTGTTGATCCCGAAATATATGCTCCGAATGCTTTTACACCAAATGGAGATGGTATAAATGATTTGTTTTTATTAAAAACACATAGAGTTGATAAATTTAACTTACAAATTTTCGATAGGTGGGGAGAACTACTTTTTCAAACCAACAATAAAACTGAAGGATGGAATGGGTATTATAAAGGAATTCTCTCTAAAAATGATGTATATATTTGGAAGTTAAAATATACTTTTACAACTGGCGAAAGAAATAGCATGATTGGTACTGTTACTTTAGTGAGATAGTTTTTTGCTCTTCAAGAACTCAAACCCTAACCAGCCCAATACACAAATATATTCTACAGCTATTAAAAACATATTTTCTTGATATGATTCTTCCATGTAAGCTGAATAACTAAGAATAACAAGAACTGACCATAAAAGTGCATAACGATAGTTTCTAACAAAAACACTTAGAACAACGATATTAATAACATACCAAGGGTGAACTGTTGTTGCTAATAACAAATATATAGTATAAGCGAACAGCATTTTTTTAAAAGCATCCTCCCAAGATTTATTCTTATAAAAATAAACCCCCATCACCAACACAAATGTAACAATTGACAATATTGGTCCTACCTGTTGTATAATATTATAACCGACACTTTTAAACCCTAACCATCTTATTACATAATATATACTTGCATTAAACTCAAACGTTCTAAAATACAAATCGACACTAGAAAAAATGTGTTCAATTAGTTTTTGATCTAAAAAGGGTAAGAAAGTAAATGCTAACGCTAGTGCTGTTATGATATAAAACCAAACGCTTTTTACAACCCCTAATCGCTTAATTAAAACAGGTAAAAACAATATAGGAATCAACTTAATACTAATTGCCATTGCCCACCAAAAAGCTGCACCACCCCACTTATTATGCCTTAACCAATATATTCCTACGACCAAACAAAGCATCATCATTCCTTCAAAATGTAAGTTACCAGATAATTCAACAATAACCAGCGGATTTAAAGCGTACCACAAAACATGGTAATGGGGCAAATGCAAATCTTCTAACAGTCTTCGGATATACTTTATTAAAAAAAACTCCGCTATTAATATTGGCACTCTAATAGCAATTATACCAGCCAACATCCCAAATTTAGAAAAGAACCCGCCTATTGAAAATAGCAACTGATTTATTGGAGGATAAACCGTGTAATAATTTGGAGAATTGAGTCCTTCATACAATTCTTGAGTTAATCCTGCCGTTTTAGCAACATCAGTATTTATAATTTCTGAAGGAATAAATAAGTAAGGGTTAAACCCATTTACAAAAAGTTTTCCATCCCAAATAAATCGAAAATAATCATCTGACAAACATGGGATCGCCACAATAAAAATAATTCTAAAAATCATTGATACCCAAAGTAAAATGTCTGTTTCTCTTTTGTCTGAAGTTGTTGCTATAAAGAAAAAATAAAGTCCAAAACTAGCTCCAAACAGTACGCCTAAATGTAAAAAGTTTTCTCTTTCTAAAAAGTATCCGAAACACACATAAATTGCAGCAAAAACAATTGCAAGTATGTATTTTAATAGTGACAATTTATTTTAGGTAGATTTTCGTGAATGGAATAATGAATAAAAAGTCACATATCCAAACCCCAAAAATAACATAATATGGAAAGGGATTAACACAAAATCATTATAATAAAATGCTGAATAAATTCCGAAACCAAAATAGATAGTCATTACAAATTCTAATACGGTTAAAAAACTAACGCTACTTACCAAGTATTTGTTCTTTTTCCAAACATCTTTATTCTCTATAATGTTAAACTTTGGAGTTCTTATAAATGGAGATTTTTTACCCATATAACCTTCCATTACTGCTAAAGCATTGTGTAATGAAAGCCCCATTGAAACGGATAGAAATAATGGAAACAAAAAAACAAAATGAAATAATGCTTTCAACTTATTATCATAAGCACTTGAAAGCGATACAAAATAATAAATACTCAAAAATATTACACTCAAAATAAAAAAACTCCCCAACTTGAACAGTAGTTTATATTCAATAAAATTATTTTTAATCATTAACATCGGAATACTTAAAACAGAAAGCATTACAATACAAATAAAAATAGAGCTATTCATTAAATGAAAAAGCGCATGTACCTTAGTTTTTAGAGGGAAATCTGTTGACTTTAACACCTTTAATAGATTCTTTCGAGTACACTCTGCAGCTCCTTTTGTCCATCTAAATTGTTGGTTTTTTAGAGCGTTCATTGCTGCAGGCAATTCTGCTGGAGACCCTAGCTTTTCTAAATATTTAAACTCCCAACCATTAAGTTGGGCACGATAACTCAAATCTAGATCTTCTGTTAATGTATCCGCTTCCCAGCCACCAGCATCTTCTATACAAGCCTTTCGCCAAATACCAGCGGTTCCATTAAAATTGATAAAGTGTTTTCCCGAATTTCTTCCTGTTTGCTCCACTGTAAAATGAGCATCTAAGCCAAAAGCTTGTAGTCGGGTTAACAAAGAATATTTTTTATTTAAATGCTCCCATTTTGTTTGGACAACACCTATTTTTTCATCCTTAAAATAAGGAACTGTTTTCTTTAAAAAATCTGTTCTTGGTAAAAAATCTGCATCAAAAATGGCAATAAATTCTCCTTTACAAATCTCCATTCCTTCTTTTAATGCCCCTGCTTTATAACCCGTTCGTATTTCTCTACGATGCTGGTAAATATTAAATCCTAACGCTTTATATTCACTTACTTTTTTAGCCACAATCTCTACTGTCTCATCAGTAGAATCATCTAAAATTTGAATTTCTAACTTTTCTTTTGGATAATCAAACTTAGTAATAGAGTCGATTAAACGTTCTACCACATAAAGTTCATTATATAAGGGCAATTGAACTGTTACTACTGGCAAGTCTTTTTCTAAAAACGCTTCAACCTTATTTTCTTTTTTCCCTTTGCGGAGATAATTGATTACTAAGCTTATTTGCACCAAACTGTACAAAAAAATAAAAGAAAGCGTTAAGCCATATATGATGATGAGTATGAGTTCCATTAATTAATCTTTTGCGAAAATACCATTACAAATATTTAAAAATGGTAGTAATAATTTTATATCCTGCTCCTATTGTTCCCTTAACTGTACCTGAGACTTTTGAATGACCTATTCTAACACGATAATTAACAGGAACCTCACAAGTCTTCATTTTTTGTTTGACAGCTTTTACTTGCATTTCTACAGTCCACCCATAAGTTTTGTCTTTCATACCAAGCGCAACCAAACTACTGTATTTTATTGCTCTAAACGGACCTAAATCAGTGTATTTAACTCCGTAAAATAATTTTAGTAAAAAATTAGCTAACCAGTTTCCGAAAATTTGTTGTGGAGTCATAGCACCTTTTTCTAAATTTCCTAAAGCTCTAGATCCAATAACCATATCCATATTTTGATGAATAATTGGTTTTATTACATCTACCATTTCTTCTGGATAATCTGAATAATCTGCATCTAAAAAAACAATAATAGTTGGTTTAATTTCTTTGTTGGCAACATGTTGCATCCCTTTTAAACAAGCATTACCATACCCCATATTAGGCTCTGTTAAAACTGTTGCCCCAGCATTTGTAGCATTTACAGCAGTATCATCCGTAGAGTTATTATTTACAACAATAATTTCTCGAACCAGTTCTTTCGGTATATCTTTTACAACATTACCGACAGAGTTTTCCTCATTAAAAGCAGGAATTATAACATCAACTATTGGCTTACTCTCCATATTCTTTAATTGCTATAAAATCACCCTCTTTGTTAAGCGTTACCCAGGTTCCTTTTCTAGTATTATTTACAAAGTGTCCTGCAAATTTAGGTTTCCCTTCTTCATAAATGTGGTGAAAGCCATTTTTAACTTCTCCTACATAATGTCCTTCGTTAGTTTTTAAGCCTAATTTGTTATAAAAAATCCACCAATCTGTTTTAATCCCATTGTGGTAATGCCCTTCAGATTTTAATTTTCCATTCGTATGATAATCTTTCCAATAATTATTCTTTTTTTCTGCTATATATCTCCCTTCTGATTTTTTACTCCCATCTTCATAATAATAAACCCAGTACAAATCTTTCTTGTCATTTAGCAACCACCCTTCACTCATTAACTTTCCATTTTCATAAAAATTTTTAAGGTAAGCTTTAGGATTTCCGTTTTGTGATGTGAGTTCCTTTTTAATTGATTTATTCGCATAATACTCATGCGCTACTTTAATCTCTTGAGCCAACAAAAAAGTAGTAGAAAAAGTTAATATTAATGCTATCAAACTCTTCATTGCAGTGTAATCTTATCTTTTCCTATTAAAATCGGATTATCTATAATTCTTCCATCTTCTGGTGCGTTTTCTAATTTTAAAACTCCTCTAGGACAAACTGCGGAACAAACTCCACAACCTACACACGAAGAACGAACTATGTTTTGTCCTTTTTGAGCATAAGCACGAACATCAATTCCCATTTCGCAATACGTTGAACAGTTTCCACAAGAAATACATTGCCCGCCATTGGTAGTAATTCTAAAACGCGATTTAAAACGTTGAACTAACCCTAAGTAAGCAGCTAAAGGGCAACCAAATCTGCACCAAGCTCTGTTTCCTAATATTGGGTAAAACCCTGTACCTATAACTCCTGCAAATATTGACCCTATCCAGAACCCATACCAACTCTGTATTGTATAAGTGTCGATTCCAAAAATTGATGTTGCCCCAGAAAAATAAGAGTACAATGTAGCTCCTGTCATTACTACTGCAAAAACCAATACTAAATGAATAATATACCTTTCAAACTTCCAAGCTTTTAATGTTTTGTTTGATAAATGTCTGTAAGGATCTCCTAAAGTTTCCGCCAATCCTCCACAACCACAAACCCAACTACAATACCATCTTTTCCCTAAAAAATAAACCATTACAGGAATTACAATTGCCGTTAATACAATTCCCCAAACCAACATAAACATTCCTAAATGACCGCTGTTTAAAAGACTGTCAATATTCCAATCGAAGAAGAAAGTATAATTTAAAGGCCAAGCGTTTTTAAAATCATACCAAGGTTGATTAAAACGAACCAGTAATTCTGGTATTAAAAAAGCAAAAGCTACTTGAAAAAATAAGACAACCGTAGTTCTAATTACTTGGTATAAATTATGACGGTATTTTACATACATTTTAACCGCAAAAACCGTCATTACAGAACAGTAAATTAGCCCATACATAAACCACTGGCTTGCCGGGTAACCACTTAATGATAAACTAATTTTATTGGTTGTTAAAATTGGGTTTACTATAAAATCTGGAAAGAAGTACAGTAAGAAATAAAAAGTAACAAAAAAAACTGCTGTTACAATTCCACCCCAGCCTCTTTTTGTTGCCGAATGTTGAAACAATTTATTGTTTTTTATTCCTGCAGGTCCAAGCAGAATGAAGTCAGGAATTATATAAAGTAATCCGCCAATTATCGCTAACCCAAACGTTAAAAAGAACGACACCCATTGGTTTTCTTTAACAGGGCTTTTAATTGATGCTTGCAGTAATGGATAAGTAAAATCTTTATGAGTGGAGCTCCAACTCGTCCAGATTACTTTACTCAATTCTTCATTAATTCTTTCTTCTTGCCCCCCTTCTGTTTGCCAAAGTTGTATGTTATTCTGATGCGCCTCAGCAGAATTTTCTGCCAATTCAATGATTTTAGAAGAGAGTTGAAAAGAGTTAAAGGACTTACCTACAACCTCAATTTGAGCAGATTCAATAAAAATTTCACTTTTTACACCTTTGTTGTTTATCCACTCATCAAATGTTTGTTGAGTTACTTGATAGTCTCCAACAAAAATGCTCCCGATAAAAAAAGCAAAGCCAGTAATACAAAGAATTAAACCTATATTTTTGATAAACTTCACCGTTTAATTTTTTGCGAAAATTCGTTTCCAGTCTCTTTTCTTAGGCTTAAGAGAAGTCCTATTTTCTTTATTATATTCCCCTACAATTTGGTTTTCATATTGTTTGTAAAACTCAGGGTCGAAATTTGCATCTTTTAAATGCTCCATCACAAAACGAATCGTTTTACCACCATCAATCCATCGCTCACAAACCTCATGTCTCATTCTTATTCCAAACGTATTAATTCCTAATAATCTATTTGAAACTTTATCATAAACCAAATGCAAACAGATTTCTCCGTTTTCATGTTCCCAATAAAAATCTGCTTCATTATCTTTCAACTCATTATAAACCCACCCATAGGTTTGATATTCAATATCAAAAAATTTAGCTGAATTAAACCACATTCCTGGTCGGTAAGCTGTTTTTTTATCGCAAATTGTTTGAGCTAAAGTTTCTGCCATCATTCTGCCAGTGTACCAAACTTGCTCCAAATTTCTTCTTCCTGTTGGATGCTCATGAAATTCTGCACAATCTCCCAACGCATAAACATCAGGTATATTTGTTTCTAAAAACTCATTTACCAAAATACCTCTATTCGTTTTTACGTTGCTTTCTTCAACAAAAGAAATATTAGGACTAACTCCAGCTGTTAAACCAACAAACTGACATTCAATCTCTTCTCTATTTTTAGTAAGAACTGCCTTTGCTCTTCCATTATCATCCGAAATAATTTCTTGTAATTCCGTTTCAAATCGTAAATCAACATGATGTTTTTTGATGTGTCTTGATATTAATTCTCCTTCTCTTTTCGGTAAAACTCCTCCCCAAAATCTATTCTCTCTAACTAAAAATGTAACTGCTATACCACGAGAAAGAAACATTTCAGCCATTTCTACACCTATTAATCCGCCTCCAACAATAACAGCTCTTTTAGTGGTTGGAGAGTATTTTTCCATAGCCTCTAAATCTTGATAAGAATACAACCCTTGAACGGCATCTAAATCTTGGCCAGGCCAACCAAATTTATTTGGTTTTGAACCAACAGCCAACACTAATTTATCATAAGCTAAATCAGTCCCATTATCTAATCTTAAAGTTTTCTTTTCTGTATTTATATTTTGAACAAAAGCTCTTAACAAATTAATTCTGTTTTTCTCCCAAAACGAATTTTCATAAGGCTTTGTGTTCTCATACTTCATGTGTCCCATATAAATATACATGAGCGCTGTTCTAGAAAAAAAATGATCTGTTTCTGCAGAAATAACCGTAATCTTTTTATCGCTTAACTTTCTGATGTGACGAGCTGTAGTGATTCCCGATACTCCATTCCCGATTATAACTACATGCTCCATTTAAACTGATTTTATATTACAAATAAATGCAGAATGATTGAATTTAGTTGTCAATGAACTGACATACTCCATCAAAAAGATTGCTTTACTTTGTTGCTTATACACTTATAAAGCTATGAATAAATCACGCGCACTTATTCCCATTTTAATGATATTGTTAACACTAAATGTTAACGGTCAAAATAAAAATGTGCAAGATTATACGCCTTCACTATTAATAAATAAAGGACAAACAGAGTTTAAAATATTCAATAGCTTATATACACAATCACAATTCTTTAATGCCACATCTTATAAGTTAGATGCTGGAGGCAGAAGCAATTTCTTTACTTCAATAATTGAATATAATTATGGCGTTTCATCTAAAGTAACATTGGGTGGTGAAGTTTGGTTTAGATCCGTTTCAAATGGTTCAGCAACATCAAGTCCAACCAATGTACTTACTTTTACAAATTCATCTCAATCTCGAACTGGAATTAATTTAGCTGGAGTTAAAATTAAATTTAACCCCATCAAAAAATGGAAAAAATTAAGTGTGCAAAGTGGTTTTTTATTTAGTGTAATTTCTGATCCACAAAGTAAAGAATTAGACAGACCATTTTTAGATAACAACCGCCATTTATGGATTACAAAATTACTATACGACAAAAAAATAAGTGAGAAATTTCAAGTTTTCACGCAACTCTCAACTTGGGTAAGTATCGATAAAAATTTAGAAGATGAAAATACAGGAATTGCAACTCCTGTTGATTTATTTATCAGTTATTTTCCATCAAAAAAGTTTACTATTTATCTTCAAAACCAATTTTGGCCATCATTAGGCAGCGAAGGTTTATCTTCCTATTTTTTACAGGAAGGTTTGGGGGTAAAATACCAATTGGCAAAGGGTGTTGAACTAGAAACTTCGTACACTGTATTTATTATTGGGAAAGAAACAGGTGCTGGTCAAACATTTAATTTAGGGGTTAGAATTTTACATTAAGATGAGCCTACTTAAATATATTCTTTACTGTTTTTTGCTGCTAAGCAGTTTTAGTTTAAAAAGCCAAAAAATAGGAGGTGCTTGTTTTGTTTCTCCAAGCTCAGAGGAGCTGTTTTCTAATTTTAATTCTTTAACAAGAATAAATGCAAATTGGGTGGCAATAACACCTTATGCTTTTTCAAAAAAAAATGAGCCAAGCGTTACATTTAATTATAAACACAGCTGGTGGGGTGAGCAAAGTGACGGAACAGTTTTTATGTTGAAACAGGCCCAAAAAGAAGGGTTAAAAACAATGCTAAAACCTCATGTTTGGGTAATGGGACAAGGATGGTGTGGTCAGTTTGACTTAAAAACAGAACAAGAATGGCTAAAATGGGAAAAAGATTATGCAAAGTATATCCTGTCCTATGCATTAATTGCCCAAAAGCATAATGTTGATCTTTTATGTATTGGCACTGAATATAAAATTGCTACCGCAAAAAGACCTGATTTTTGGAAAAATTTAATTCGTGCTGTACGCAAAGTTTATACTGGAAAAGTTACTTATGCCGCAAATTGGGACAACTAACAAAACATAAGTTTTTGGGAAGATTTAGATTACATTGGTGTAGATGCTTATTTTCCATTATCGAAAACAAAAACTCCTGAAATTAAAACACTTAACGCTGAATGGAAAAAGAATGTAATTGGCTTAAAATCGTTTTCAGAAAAGCAGCATAAAAAAATACTGTTTACAGAATTTGGATACAAAAGCACCAATTTTTCTGCTTGGAATCAGTGGGAAGTTGAAAGCGTTAAAGAAGACGAAAACATAAATCTAAAAGCACAAGCAAACGCTTATTATGCCTTGTTTAATAATGTTTGGAACAAAGAATGGTTCGCTGGTGGGTTTTTATGGAAATGGTTTGCTGATGATAAAAGCTCTGGAGGGTTAAACAATTCAGATTATACCCCTCAACACAAACCGGTAGAGAAAATAATTAAGCAA
>JAQXDJ010000284.1 GCA_029251425.1 Vicingaceae bacterium | reverse complement strand
TATTTGGTTTATTCTTCTACTAAATAGCCTAAAGAATCGTAATAATTAGTTTGTGTTTTAAATTTTTTACCATAATTATTATAAAATTTTTTTTTTGTTTGGTTATCATATTCTTGGTAAGAGAAACTGTCTTTTTTAATGATGTACTGTTTTTTTAGTTTAAACTTTTTCTTGGCATTAAATTGATTTTCATCTCTACAATAGGTTTGAGTAATGACATTGCCTTTATCATCAATGTTATAGCGATAAGAATAGTAGCCATAACTGTCGCTTTTACGTTTTAAAATAATGTTGTTGTTTTGGTATTCATAAGAAACTACAGTAGAATCTTTTAAGCCTTTTGAATAATGACTTGATAATTGACTTTTAAGTGTTCCATCTTCGTTAAATTGATAGGAATAGTCTAAATTATTGGAGCGAATAATGTCGCGCACTTTTTTTGAGGAAATAGAACCTTTTATTGATTTGATGTTGTTTTGTCTTACAAATTGAGTGTTAAAAAATGGGAGGTCGCTAAATAATGGTTGGTTAATGCCTAGTATTTGAGCGTTATAATCTGTTACAAAAACAGTTGTAAGAATAATAATACCCAGGTATTTTTTAATAATATGTTTAGAAATCATTTTGTTTTCGATACAATTTTCTCGCGAAAATCACTCAAACTGGCAATGATTTTCTATTTATAACGAAAATACTTTTTTGATTTTTGTCTGCTTAAAGGTGCAACCTTCTTTTATTAACGGTCTAATGTTTGGAAATCGATGTTTTTTACATCGTTATAAACCTTTTCAATACCTTCTTGTAAATCAATTTTATGTTCCCAACCTAAGTTATTGATTTTAGAAACATCCATTAATTTTCTTGGAGTTCCGTCAGGTTTTGTAGAATCAAAAGTTAATTCGCCTTCGAAACCTACAACATCTTTAATGGTTAAGGCTAGTTCTTTTATGGTAACATCGGTTCCTGTACCAATGTTTACAAATTGTTCTTCGTTGTAATTTTGCATTAAATAAAAACATGCCTCAGCTAAATCATCAACATGTAAAAATTCTCTCATTGGGCTACCAGAGCCCCAAAGTTCAACGCTGCTATCACCATTTCTTTTTGCTGTAATGAATTTGCGCATTAAAGCAGGTAATACGTGAGATGATTTTAAATCGTAATTATCATTTGGTCCGTACAAATTGGTTGGCATTGCAGAAATAAAGTTGCAATGGTATTGACTTCTGTATGCTTCACACATTTTAATTCCTGCAATTTTAGCAATGGCATAAGGCTCGTTGGTTTCTTCTAAAGTATCAGTTAAAAGATAAGTCTCTTTTAGTGGTTGATGAGCCATTTTAGGATAAATGCATGAAGATCCTAAAAACAACAATTTAGTTACTTTATTTAAATAAGCCGCATGAATAATGTTTGATTCTATCATTATATTCTGATAGATAAAATCTGCTCGATAGACATTGTTGGCTAGTATTCCTCCAACTTTTGCCGCAGCTAAAAAAACGTAGTCTGGTTTTTTAGCAATAAAAAAATCGTTAACAGCTTGCTGGTTAGTTAAGTCTAATTCTGCTGAAGTTTTAAAAATAAGATTGGAAAATCCTTCTGAAGTTAATTTTCTAACAATTGCAGAACCAACCATTCCTCTATGACCAGCAATATAAATTTTAGCTGTTTTATTCATTCTGATTCAAAATATCGAAACCACCTGCTTTAAGGTATTGATCTTGCTTAAATAGTTTTAAATCTGCCTGAACCATATCCTTACAAAGGCTTGCCAAATCGTGTGTATGCTTCCATCCTAATTCTTTTTGAGCTTTTGATGGATCACCAATTAGTAAATCCACTTCTGTTGGCCTGAAGTATTTTTTGTCAATCTCAATAATTACTTCTCCGGTAGCTTTATTGGTGCCTTTTTCATTAATTCCTTCGCCACTCCATTCTACATCAATATCAACTTCTTTAAACGACATGGTAATAAAATCTCTAACGGTTGTGGTAGTTCCTGTAGCTAATACAAAATCGTCAGCAACCTCTTGCTGTAACATTCTCCACATTCCTTCTACATAGTCTTTGGCATGTCCCCAATCTCTTTTTGCAGAAATATTTCCTAAGTATATTTTATCTTGTAAGCCTAGCTTAATTTTAGCTACACCTCTTGTAATTTTTCTGGTAACAAATGTTTCTCCTCGTAAAGGGCTTTCATGATTAAAAAGAATTCCATTACAAGCATACATTCCGTAAGCTTCTCTATAGTTTTTGACTATCCAAAATGCGTATAACTTTGCAACTGCATAAGGACTCCTAGGGTAAAATGGGGTGGTTTCCGATTGTGGAACTTCCATTACTTTTCCATAAAGCTCAGAAGTAGAAGCTTGGTAAAAGCGCGTCTTTTTTTCTAATCCTAAAATACGAATAGCCTCTAACAATCTTAAGGCACCAGTTGCATCAGCATTAGCGGTGTATTCCGGTGTGTCAAATGAAACTTGAACATGCGACATTGCCGCTAAGTTGTAAATTTCATCTGGCTGAACATTTTGTACAATTCTAATTAAGTTAGTAGAATCTGTCATATCGCCATAATGCAAAATAAATTTCACATTGTCCTCATGTAAATCAGTGTATAGGTGATCAATTCTGTTGGTATTAAACATAGAACTTCTTCTTTTAATACCATGTACTTCATAGCCTTTGCTTAATAAAAGCTCTGCTAAATAAGCTCCGTCTTGCCCTGTAACTCCAGTAATTAATGCAACTTTACTCATAAGTTAATTTGTAGTGTAATACGATTATTGATGCAAGATGGTTTAAAAGATTGTTATAATTCTTCGTGGTCAAAATATACTCTGGTCATATCTCTATGCTCCATTGCATTTGAAGGGAAATTTTTCACATAAACCTGAATTAACCTTGTGTTTTCATCATAGAATATTGGCATAATAGCCGCATCTTCACTTGCTTGTTGATCTGCTTGTCTGTATAATTCATAACGTTTAGCATCATCAATTTCTCTTAATGCTTTGCTAAATAATGCATCAAATTTTTCGTTTTTATAACGCATTGAGTTAATGTAAGCACTAGTAGTTAAGTCTTCAGGGACATTTTCTCCAGATAATAAGTTTAAGAAGTTTTCAGGATCTGGGTAGTCTGCACCCCAAGCTGATTTCCAAAAAATAGCTTTTCCACTTTCAATATTCATTTGTTGTTGCGCCAATTGCATTTGTTGAATTTTTACTGTTATCCCTAAATTTTCGCTTAACATTTTTTGAACAACTTCTGCAATCTGAACATTTCTTCCACCACCACCAGAATTGATTTGGAAAGTGATTTCTGGAAAACCTTTTCCGTTAGGAAACCCTGCTTTAGCCATGTGTTCTTTTGCTTTTTGAGCTGAGAACTCATATCCTTTTACGCTTTCATAATCATATCCTTTAAAAGGAGGTACAATTCCATGTAGTGCAGGCCTTCCTTCACCTTGCAGTGTGTAATTTACAATAGCTTCTCTGTCGATAGCGTAGTTAAAAGCTTTACGAACATCAACATTATTAAATGGTTCTAATTGATGTTGGAATCCTAAATAATAGACACTTAATGCAGGTTCTACTTGCATAATGTATGGTCGATTTCCACCTTTTTTTGCATCTTCTAATTCTCCAACTACATCGTCAATCATTTCTAACGGCAGTCTAAAAATCATATCTAAATTTCCTTTTTTAAACTCTAATAATTCAGCTTTTTTTTCTTTGTTAAAAGAGAATTTAAGACCATCTAAATAAGGAAGTTGATTTCCAAATTCATCTTTATCCCAATAAGAAGGATTTCTATCAAGAATTACAGTTTCAGATTCTTTTATTTTTTTCAATCTAAAAGGACCAGAACCAACACAGTTAATTCTCATATCTGATTTGTACATGTCAACTGCTTCTTGTGGATACACAACACAAGCAAAATGACTAACAATATTTAAAAATCCAGCGAATGAGTAATTTAAATCAATTTGTAAGGTGTAATCATCAATAATTTTAACACCAGGAACTCCACCTTCTAAAGGTGTGTTATCTATTATTGATTGATGGTATTCTTTGGCTCCTTTAACTCTATCTTCAAACAGCCAATACATTTTGTTAGAAGCATCGCCCACACAAATCCTATCAAAACAATATTTAAAATCTTTAGCAGTAACTTCTCTTCCTTTACCTCCATCAAAGCATGCATTGTCATGAAAGTAAATACCTTTTCTCAAATGGAACGTATAAGATGTAGCATCTTCGTTTACATCCCACGTTTTTGCTAAAGAAGGAAGAATACTTAAATCTTTTTGATCAAGTTTTACTAGCCCTTCATACATTTGACTAGCAATTCTTTGCTCAAGAGCAAGAGTAACACTTAAAGGGTATAAAGTTTTAAAATCTTCACTGTCATTCATTTTAAAGACACCTCCATATTTTACATCACCTTTGGCAGTTTGTACGTCTTTTGTGTTGTTGTTTTGATCTCCACCGCAGCTAGATAAAAGCAGTGAGATTGCAATAGATAAATAAATAATTCTCTTCATTTTTCGAATAATGATTTTATACCTTGTTAGACAAAGATAGCGATTACTGTAGAATATCCTAAGATAAAAAGTAAAAGTCTATTCATGTGCCTTTTTGTTTCATTTGTAGTCAATAATCTACTGTTAGTTGAGTTATTATATTGCACTTTACAAATCGTATCTTTGTTGGTTATTCTTTTATAGAAATTTGAAAAAAAATATTGTCATAGGATTCATTTTGTTGTTCGCTTTTATTCAAAGCGCCACATCCCAAGATCTTACTAATCTGCATAAGCAGAATTTGACAATTACAGGAGATACAGTTTTGGTAGATAGTCTGAGTCTTGTGCCCCATTCTGAAATATTGTTTTTGAGAGGAACTGCATTAGATAAATCTAAATATGAAATAGATTATGCTAA
>JAQXDJ010000276.1 GCA_029251425.1 Vicingaceae bacterium | reverse complement strand
AGAAGGTTAGTTAGAGATAATAAAACTTTTTATTAGATTATTAAAATGAAAAAAGCCCGTTTAGATTTTTCTAAACGGGCTTTTTTATGTCTGATGTATTAGTTTTTAATAATCTTCTTAACAGTGTAAGATTCTTCTCCAAATACTCTAACAAAATAGATTCCATTTGGAACATCACTTAAATCAAAAGAAGTTTTAAGTGAGTTGTTAACTGATGTTGCGGATTCTGTCATTAATACTTCTCCAATGATATTGTAAATTCCAACATTTACAGTTTCGTTTTCAAAACCGCTAATACTTACATTAAAAATGTCATGACTCGGATTTGGAGATACAAGAACTTCTTGAAATTGGCTGTAGGGATCAACACCAGCAGTAAAACCTACTGAGAAGTAATATTTAATATTACTTCCAAAATTGGAGTTAAATGTCTTTATCCAAGGAGTACCATCTATCCATTGAAATTTTAAACTTCCATTCCCATCATTATTTGCAAAGAAACTTAATCCATCTTCCCCGCTATCGATGAAGTCTAATACATAACATCCATTTGGTAAATCAACAGTGTCTCTATATATAGTAGTGTTAGACATTCCTGATCTTGACATAACAATATTTCCTTGATCATCTTTTATGGTGTATGAATTTTCAGAAGCAGCACTATTTGTTATAAGTTCTATAAGGAATTTTCCAGAATATGCTTCTGGTCTTTCAAAAGTGCTTGTTGCGGTGTTGTTTTTCGAATATTCATCAACTCCACCATTTGGACCGCTAACTGTAACTTCAAAAATATTGTTTGATGAAGATGTTGCCCAAAATGATTGACTAGAAATAGGCAGTGTAACTTCTTCTTTTTCCATAAAGTCTAAATTTCCATTCCAAGTATATGATTCTGAAGAACCTCCTTCGATTTTATAAGTAATGGTTAAAGATGTTAGTGCTGTTGACCCAGTGTTTTGAATAACAATTTTTGGATCAGCACAAATTGGGTTAACTTTATCGTGTTGCTCCCAATCATTTGGAGATATAATTTCCTCAACTCTAGCATCTAAATTAAAATTGTTTGCTCCGTAAGAAACAAGTTGTACACTTGTTCTGTAGTTTCCTTCCATTCCACCTGCAGTTGTTTGCATACCATAGTCTAAAGAGAAAGTTGTTCCAGGTGTAACAAATGTTGTTAATTCATGATCATAGGTGTCTGTAAATGTTCCAGGACACCAACCTGCTCTATCGTAAATCCATGTCCCTCCCTGGTCAATTACTGGGTTTTCTGCACAATCAGATTTCCAGTTATTCCATTGGAAACGTTGTGTACCATCTATATCAAGATGATGTAATTTTGGACAAAATTCTGCACAGTTTTCAAATCCTCCAAACCAGTGGCCACTTGTTCTTGTTTTAATTCTAAAAGAAGAGGCAGTAGGGTCTAAATCAATATTTACAGCAGGCATTACAATATCATTAGCAATGTCTGAGTGTTGGTAATCTCCTAGCCAGACTTGTTCCATTTTAATAACATCTCTAGGAGGTGTACCTTTTATCATCATAAATTTTACATCAATTAACTCTTGCTGATTGCCTGCTGAAATTTCTACAGTATCATGAAGTAATCTTTGGTAATCTGTAACATCATATACCCAACGAAATCCATTAGGGCCTAGATCCAGTCCTATTCCATAAGGTGTAACATAGTTTTGTAATTGAAAAGTAGTCGTGTTATAATTGTTTACTAATTGATTTGTATTGTTCATAAAAACAGAATCAACCTTAATTCCGTTCTGATCATAAGTGAAGGACCAGCCTGAATACCATGCAAAAGTTGTATCAATAGGTGTTTCGGAAATGCCTGTAACATTTATATCTAGGCTTGTTCCATATTGAATGATGCTAATTGGTGAATTCATGATAGAATCTGTTGTTAGTGATGAATCTATGTGTGTTGTGTAAACTCCTTGTGTAAATGTAATATTAGGACGTTCATTTGTAGCGCTAAGGTTTCTGTTTAACTCATTTCCTTTTAACAATTTCCATGAAGGTAAACCAATTAAGTTACCTGAATTACCATTACCACTAGCATCAACAGCTGTAGTACCAGTCATGTCATCAAATTTATAATAAGCTTGTAAGTTTGAATAAAAAGGGTGGGAAGGATCAATATCTTTATTCATCCAATTTTGTATGTCAGTTTGACTTAGTTCTTTATTCCATATTTCAAAATTATTTATTGAACCATCGTATCTTCCGTAAAATCCTGATCCAGCACGACCACCAATTTTAAATTCAGTTATTCCTCCCATTGTCCTATTTTTTCCAGTTCCACTAGAAAATAAATTTCCATTAAGATAAACTTTCATAGATCCTGTTGTTTGATTTTTTGTGAATGCCCAGTGGTTCCATTGACCAGCAAAGTCCGCGAAATTAGCTAGATCATCTACTCTGTCGTAGCTATTAGTACCTGAATTACCTGCGTCCCAATATACTCTACTGTTGCTCCAAGGTAAGTGAGCATTTAAAACTCTATAGCCATTAGCATCTCTTCCTTCAAAGATATAACTGTTTTGAGGTTGTTTGTCAGGATCACCATATTGCCAAAACGAAATGGTTACTTCATTATTTATGTTTGCTAAAGCAGTTGCAGGAACATTAACATAATCGCCCCATTCAAACTTTAAGTATCCATCCTCCTGTGTTGAATGTACTCCCATGTTAGATGCTGTTGTTGTTCCATTTAAAACATACCCAGAACCTGGAGTAGAATTGTTAAAACTAAAGTCAATAGCAATATTTGATGTGCCATCCCAATTAAAAGGAGTTGTAAGATTTATGCTGTCAGTTCCAGTTGAAGCAAATTGAGTATTCATTAAATAAACTTCCGATAAGCCTGTTGTTTCATAAGATGTTTCACTTAATGAAGTTAAAGCTGAATTTTTCATTTTTACTGAAAGATAATTAAGGTTACTTCCTAAAGTTGTGATGTCAATTTTCAACTTATCGATATTACCTGCCGTTAATCCAGCTCCAGTTAATTCTGCAACTGTCCAAAGATATTGAGCTTTGTTGTTCTCATTGGTTGCGTTTAGGGTCTGAATTGTTGAGTTGGTACCAGTTCCAATTGTATAATTAGACTCAGAAGTTACAGCGTCATAAACAATAAAATACTGATTTTGCTCATAGTAAGTATAGGTTGGTGTGTTTAAGTAATTAATAGTATCAGGATAAGTTCCATTTACTAAGTATCTAGAAGAGCCTACATTATTGTGTTCGTAAAGATTAGTATAAGTTGTGTAGTCCCATTCTCCACACGCAAAATTATCTTGAGTAGTTGCTGCGTCACATTTTAATGTGTAATACATTAAAACTTTTTCATAAGTAGTGTCTTGAGGAAAGATATACCATCCTCTTCTTTTTGTTATATCATTAAAGTCTAAAGTCTGAACAATTGTTGTGTCTTGCGCTAAAGCGAAGTTGCTGCAAAATAATATTAGCAGAATGTTAAGGGTTAAATTTTTCATAGATATATTTTTCTGAATTGATTAGAACTTTTTTTAATACAATAATTAACAGTAAAGATATTTAGTTTCTATTACCTTTAGAAATAAAAGAGGGGTACAATAGGTGTACATCATAACTAAAGCTATTAATATTAGTGTGAAATTATCATTTTTTTTTAATTTAGGATATAAAATAAAGCGCGTTAAATTTGTTAAATTTGGATTTCTAAAGTTATTCAATGGAGTCAAATAAAATAGTCAATTTAATGTATGAAGGTGATGCCTTTAGTAAGTGGTTGGGTATTGACATAGTTAAGGTTAAGGAAGGTTTCTGTGAGTTGAAAATGACTGTGAGGGAAGAAATGACCAATGGTTTTAAAATTGCTCATGGAGGAATAACATATAGTTTGGCAGATAGTGCTTTGGCGTTTGCTTCAAATTCACATGGAAGAAAAAGTGTTTCAATTGAAACCTCAATATCTCATACTAAACAATGTTTGGTTGGAGATGAAATTACAGCAAAAGCAATAGAAAAGTCAATCTCTAATAAAATTGCGATATATGAAATAACGATTACTAATCAAAAAGAAGAAACAGTAGCTTTATTTAAAGGAACAGTTTACCGAACAAGTAAAGATTGGGCATAAAAAATAAAAATGAAATGGAATTTAGGAAGTTCTGTGAGACATTAACATAAAATAACAAATACGAATGAAAGAAGCTTATATTATAGATGCAATAAGAACTCCAATAGGAAATTTTGGAGGAACATTATCAGCAGTTAGAACAGATGATTTAGGAGCAATTCCGATAAGAGAATTAATTAAAAGAAATCCAAGTTTAAATACTGAAGAAATAGAAGATGTATTGTATGGTTGTGCGAATCAAGCAGGAGAAGACAATAGAAATGTTGCTCGTATGTGTGGATTATTGGCAGGTTTACCTTGGCAAGTTGGAGGAGAGACAATTAATAGATTATGTTCTTCAGGAATGGCATCTGCAATAAACGCTTCAAGAGCAATAAAATTAGGTGATGGAGATATTTATGTGACTGGTGGGGTTGAAAACATGTCAAGAGGACCATATATTGTTTCTAAATCAGCAAAAGCTTTTGGTACAGATTCTAAAATGTATGATTCTAGTTTTGGGTGGCGTTTTATAAATCCTAAACTACACGATTTATATGGTACTGATGGTATGGGAGTGACTGCGGAGAATTTAGTTACTCAATACGAAATTAGTAGAGAAGACCAAGATCAGTTTGCTTATTGGAGCCAAATGAAAGCTACTGCTGCACAAAATAATGGAAGACTAGCAGAAGAGATTGTAGCTGTTCATATTCCTCAACGTAAAAAAGATGACTTGATTTTCGAAAAGGATGAATTTATCAAGCCAAATAGCTCTTTAGAGGTTTTAGGAAAATTAAGAGCGGCATTTAAAAAAGAAGGTGGAAGTGTAACAGCTGGAAATTCATCTGGATTAAATGATGGTGCAGCAGCAATGTTAATAGCTTCAGAAGAAGGTGCTAATAAATATAATTTAAAGCCAATTGCTAGAATCGTTTCTAGTGCTATTGCAGGGGTTGAGCCTCGAGTAATGGGAATTGGTCCTGTTTATGCTTCAGAAAAAGCATTGAAAAGAGCTGGGTTAACGTTGGATGATATGGATGTTATTGAATTGAATGAGGCATTTGCTGCTCAAGCTCTAGCTTGTACGCGTAAAATGGGATTAGCAGACAATGATCCTAGAATTAATCCAAATGGAGGAGCAATTGCAATTGGTCATCCTTTAGGGGTAACAGGGTCTAGAATTTTACAGACAGCAGCAATTGAACTTCAAAAAACAAATAAAAAATACGCTTTAGTAACTATGTGTATTGGTGTTGGACAAGGTTATGCTACAATTATTGAGCGAGTATAGTCCAAGTGTAGCTTAAAACAAAATTGCTAAGATGGCAGAAATTGACAGAGAAAAAGAAAGCAAAGAGATACTAGAGGCTTACGAAGGCCTTTTGAGTGCAGCAAAACATGCCAAAACTGATGGTGCTACACAAGAAAGAATGCGTACTGCTTTTTATGTTGCTGTTGAAGCACATAAAAATGATCGAAGAAAATCTGGAGAGCCATATATTTTTCACCCAATTGCTGTAGCAAGAATTTGTGCTGAGGAAATTGGTTTAGGAGCTACTTCAATAATTTGTGCACTATTGCATGATACAGTAGAAGATACAGAAATTACTTTAGAAGATATACAAGAGCAATTTGGAGAGCAAGAAGCTTTAATTATTGACGGGTTAACTAAGATATCAGGAGTAGTTGACAATAATGTTTCGATACAGGCTGAAAATTTTAGAAAAATACTACTAACGCTTTCAGAAGATGTAAGGGTTATTTTAATTAAGATAGCCGATAGATTGCATAACATGCGGACTATTGGCTCGATGCGAAGAGATAAGCAATTGAAAATTGCATCAGAAACACTTTTTTTGTATGCTCCTATGGCGCATAGGCTAGGTTTACACTCTATCAAATTGGAGCTGGAAGATTTGTCTTTAAAATGTCAGCATCCTGAAGTTTTTGAAGAAATACAGGTTAAATTAAAAAAGACACAAGAAGTTAGAGCAAGATTTATTAGGAAGTTTACTTCTCCAATAAAAGATGAGTTAGAGCGGAAGGGCTTGAAGTTCGAAGTGAAAGGTAGATCAAAGTCTATTTATTCTATTTGGAATAAAATGACTACTAAAAACATTCCTTTTGAGGAGGTATATGATTTGTTTGCAATTCGAATAATTATTGATTCTCTATCTGAGGGAGAAGAAAAATCTGATTGTTGGCAGGTGTATTCTGTAGTTACAGATTTTTATCAGCCTAATATTGAGCGTTTGCGAGATTGGATTTCTGCTCCAAAAACAAATGGTTATGAGTCGTTACATACAACTGTAATGAGCCCAACAGGGAAATGGGTTGAGGTTCAGATTAGAACCCGAAGAATGGATGATATTGCAGAAAAAGGTTTCGCAGCACATTGGAAATATAAAGAAGGAGGGGTAGAGAGTCAATTTGATAAATGGATTAACCAGGTTAGAGAGTTGCTAGAGAATAGTGATGAAAGTACATTAGACTTAATAGGCGACTTTAAATTAAACTTATTTACAGATGAAATTTATGTCTTTACGCCTAATGGAGATATGAAAAGCTTGCCAACTGGCGCAAGTGCATTAGATTTTGCATTTACTGTTCATACACAAGTTGGTGTAAATTGTTTGGGAGCTAAGGTTAATAATAAGTTAGTTCCATTAAGTCATCAGTTAAATAGTGGTGATCAGGTAGAAATTTTAACATCGAAAAACCAAACGCCTAAAGAAGATTGGTTAAATTTTGTGCAAACACATCGAGCCAAATCAAAAATAAAACACTCTTTAAACGAAGAGAAAAGAAAAGTAGCAAAAGAGGGTAAGGTAATCTTAGAAAGAGAATTTAAAAAACTGAAAATTTCTTATGAAAATATTAGTTTAAAAGAGCTTCAGTCGTTTTATAAAGTTCCTTCCGATATAGAATTGTATTATGAAATTGCAATTAATAAAATTGATTTAACCAAGCTTAAAGAGTTTGAAGTTAGAAAAGGTGTTTTAAGGCCTAAAAGAAAAATCACAAAGAGAGTTCAAAATCTTTTTGGGCAAAAAAAGTCATTAGTTCCTGTAACTCAAAAAATGGGGAGGCCAGTATTGGTTATTGGTGATAATATGGAGAAGTTAGATTATCAATTGGCTAACTGTTGTAATCCAATTCCAGGAAATGAAGTGTATGGTTTTATAACGGTAACAGAAGGAATTAAAGTGCACAAGACAAGTTGCCCCAATACTGTTCAATTAATGTCTAATTACGCTTATAGAATTATTAAAGCGAGTTGGATTGATGAGCAGGATGCAGCATTCTTAACTGGACTCAAAATTATTGGTATTGATGATGTTGGAATTGTAAATGGTATTACTCAAATAATATCTAATGAGCACAATGTAAATATGCGTTCGTTAAGTTTCGATAGTCTTGATGGTGTTTTTGAAGGTAGAGTTATGGTTTTAGTTCAAGATACTTCTCATTTAACCAACTTAATTAAAAACTTAAAAGGTGTAAGTGGAGTTAAAAAGATTGAACAAATTGATAAGTAATTTAATTGTTAAACTTGTTCATAGTTGTATTGATTTATCAGATAAGAACTTTTCAACAAAGCATTAACATTGTGTTCTATATTTCTTATTAATATTTACTTTTACCTTTTAATAAGCCTAATGAGCACAGGAGAAGAACTTCAGCAAAAGGTAAAAAATATTTTTACCACATATTTAGAAGAAAACGGACACCGAAAAACTCCCGAACGATACGCTATACTCCAAGAAATTTACTCGAGTGACGATCATTTTTTTGTAGAAGATTTATATCTCTCTATGAAAAATAAGAAATACAGAGTAAGTAGAGCTACACTTTATAATACTATTGAATTGTTAATGGCTGCTAAGTTGGTAAGAAAACACCAGTTTGGAAATAGTATGGCTCAGTTTGAAAGGTCTTATGGGTCTAAGCAACACGATCATATTATTTTAAGCAATGGAGAGGTAATTGAATTCTGTGACCCACGAATTCAAAATATTAAAAAGACTTTAGAAGAAATGTTTGATGTAGATATAATGCACCATTCATTAAATTTTTATGGAGTTAAAAACGAAAATAAATGAGTTTTTCATTCGAAATAAAAAAAGAAGAATCATTGATTTTAATTTCCTTGCAAGGAAATTTAATGGGTAAAGAGCAGGTTCAAGGCTTGCTAGATGAAATAGATTTTTTTTATAACGAAGGATTAAAAAAGATTATTATTGATTTATCAGAGATGCAATACATGAATAGTACTGGTTTAAGTGTGCTGATAAATATATTTACACAAACAAGGAATAAAGGTGGAGAAGTAGTGATTACTAATATCCCCGAAAAAATAAATCAACTCTTAATAATTACCAAATTAAATAGCATTTTTAACATAGAAGAAACTGTTGAAGAAGCAAAAAAAATATTGATATAATAGATATAATGGAAAAAGTAGATGTATTACTAGGTCTTCAATGGGGAGACGAAGGAAAAGGTAAAATTGTTGATGTTGTTACTCCAAAGTACGATATTATTGCAAGATTTCAAGGAGGGCCAAACGCAGGTCATACCTTAATTTTTGATGATAAAAAATACGTTTTACATACTATTCCATCAGGAATTTTTAGAGATGAAACAATTAACGTTATTGGTAATGGAGTAGTAATAGATCCAATTATTATTAAAGAAGAAATTGATAAATTAGAAGCTGTTGGAATTGATGTGGCGTCAAAGTTGTTGATTTCTAAAAAAGCACATTTAATTGTTCCAACACATAAGATATTAGATAAATATTCTGAAGAGCAAAAAGGAAAAAATAAAATTGGATCTACTTTAAAAGGGATTGGACCAACTTATATGGACAAAACTGGTAGAAATGGTTTAAGAATGGGAGATTCTAAAACAATCAATTTTAAAGAAAAATATAATGCTTTACAAGAAAAGCATAAAGCAATTTTAGGAGATTATGATTATGCTGATTTATTAACTGAGCTTGAGGCTAAGTGGTTTGAGGCAATGGAATTCATGTCTAAGTTTACGTTAATTGACAGTGAGCACTATATTAATAATGCAATGCAAAATGGACAAACTGTTTTGGCTGAAGGAGCTCAAGGAACAATGTTAGATGTTGATTTTGGTACTTACCCATTTGTAACATCATCAAACACAGTTACTGCTGGTACTTGTACTGGTTTAGGTGTTGCTCCAAATAGAATTGGAGAAGTTATTGGAATTTTTAAAGCATACTGTACAAGGGTTGGTTCAGGGCCATTTCCTTCAGAATTAGATAATGAAATAGGAGAAAACATTAGGCAAGTAGGACATGAGTTTGGAGCTACTACTGGTAGAGACAGGAGGTGTGGTTGGATTGATTTGCCAGCATTGAAATATGCTATTATGATTAATGGTGCCACTCAACTTTCTATGATGAAAGCTGATGTTTTAGATGCTTTTGAAACAATTGAAGTGTGTACACATTATGAAATTGATGGTGAAATGTATGATTACTTTCCGTATGACATTAACTCATTAAATATTAAACCAATTTATAAGCAAATAAAAGGTTGGAATAAAGATTTAACAGGTTTAACAGATATGGATAA